>CANPDS010000187.1 GCA_947573015.1 uncultured Muribaculum sp. | reverse complement strand
ACCGGTTTTACCGGAAATAATCCATATTCGTCATATCCACGCATGGAGCGTATCCGTTTTTCTGTGGTTTTGAAAGATCCGGTCACTGGTGGCCCTATCACCAAGCATGTCTACTTGGATATGGTTCAGGTGCGTCGTATTGAGAATCCTAAAGGTGTATGGCGCAGGGGAGGTAGTACTGAAGGATTTAATGCGACCCTTACTCATCGCCCGAAAGGATATGATACCGATTTTAAGGAAATTATATCTTCTGGTAAATGGAGTGCAGAGGTATATGCCGGAGATCCTATTATCACGCTCTCCACGACTTCTAAAGGCAGTGGAGATAATACTCCGCAAAACAAGGTAATGCGTATCGAAGGGAAATCGGAGCATCCGATTGATTTTATGATTAATTTCAATGGATCCAAGGGTTTTGCCATTGTGCGTGTGCGGTATAATAATTATACATGTGAGCATGATATTTTTTGTCGGAATGGGCATGAAGATGATGTGCAATTAACCTCCGGTGGTCCCACATGGACTTCACGTAATGTGTACCGATTTAATGGTACTACCCCTGTATTTACAAATTCACCTCTTGAACAGGGTTCATTTTTCCGCCGGGGAAGCTATACTGCTATTCTTGAAGAAAATGATAATACATATGGCATTGGAGTCGTCCCTTCAACATTGCAATCTATAGATAGTCTTAATAATAAGGAAGCACGTTCTTGGAGTGAGCTTCAATGTAAAAACCCTGCAAGATTCAAATCATGGACTGTCTCTGGAGGTGATCGCATTGCGACTATTGATGATTTCTATTCGCTGACATCTACAAGCGCACATCCTGAAGAAATACTTTTGGATAAAGCATATGGGGTGCTTTACGGTGATGGTGCTAAAGAAACCCAATTAAAAGCAGTTGAAGCGGTAGGATATCAGCGTCAGGAAGTCGGAGAGAATGGTCATGTAGAATCTACCAGAGGCATGCGAGGTGTTTTCATTTATAATAAAGATAATGCTAAACAGTTGTTCTTACCAATTGGAATGACTGGATATGGTCGTCGCAAAGATAATTCAGTATGGGAATCGGAGGGCAATGGAACACTTCGTTATGCTGGACGAAAAGGACCTAATACAAGTGATGCGCTTATGCCTTATAATCCATTGTTCTTTGATATTTATATTCGACCAGGGGCTATATATTGGTGTCGCGATTGGGTTGAAGATAAGGGAACGCTGGAATATAGTGGCCAGAAGTGGAAGGATGTGACGAAATCATCAGATTTTGACATAAATTATTTTACCATGGGTTTTGAAGGTTTTGAAGATGCTGCATCTGGTGGTGGTGGCTATGTTATTGATAATAATGCACATAAGAAAAATGGCAATTATAATAAGATTATTACTGGATCAATGAGTTCTGCATGCTTTATTCGCATGGTAAAGAATTGATGTAATTTTCCCCACAAAATAATAAATCTGAATTTATCAGAGAGAATAATACTGACACTATATATGGCGGTCGCGGCAGTTGTCGCGACCGTCGCATTTTCTAATAGCTATCGACTGTCGCCCGGCTATGCCGAGCACAGTGTTAAGAGGGGCAATGGGCGGTCCCCCGGCTAATGCCGAGCTTACCCAAGGCTGATATGTTGTCGGCGCTACGCGCCTTTGTTCCGCTACTCACAATAGCTCTTGACATTATGCAAGCCCAATTTTACGGTTGCTGAACTCTTGACCGGGATGGACTGCGCCTTAGGCTTGCCGTTGCCTCCTGCATAGTGTAGTCCCGAGGTATCCTATGGTGTGCTGAAGCAACGCCATTCTTGTCACTCTGTGTGGATCAATTCCAATCCATTATGTGCTGAAACGATGCTTTTCTATACAGCGTTTGGGCCCAGAAGCAGCATGCGGCGGTATTCATCGTTGATGTATGTGGATGCGTTGGCACGGTAGTCGTCGATCGTAGCCTTTACTTCTTGAAGGGCATCCTGAGCCTCATGAGGCAGCATGTCGAAATCTGCGATGTTGCCCGTGCCGGCAGTGAACAGTATCAGCTGGTGCAGATCTACATCATTGTGTCGCGCTATTTCGCCAAGAATGGTATGGAGTTTGTTGTGTACTTTCTCCGGAAGAGTAACAAGATTATCCGGACGTGCATCAAGTTTGTTGGCGTTAATGTGGTGTACGACCCAGCGCTGCGGTTTCACCGGCAGGAATGTCCCGGGGTATCCTTGCTGCTGGAGCTTAAATATAGCTACCAGATCATGGATAAGATGCTTGTGTCGCCGCATCTCTCCACGCATTGTAGCGTCGAAGATGGGATATCCGTTGTGGTTGAGTGAGACTGTTGCCGAGCGACGTTCACGCGGAAAATATTTGGTGGCCAATTGTTTCATTATATCCCAGTCGACTATGAGTCCGGGTACACCTGCGGTATTTATGTACATAGGGCGGGGGAAATGTTGGGTTTGGAAAATAAGTGTCAGTTCAAAATTATTTTGATTATGGCTGCTCTTTGGTGTTATGTCGCTGTATTTTCGCCATTTTCCCTAATTTATTGGGCGCAATGCCAGCATCGCACCCTATTTATCGAGAAAATTTACTGAAAATCAGCTGCCATAAAACTATTGCAATTTTGAACAGCCACATATGATATTAAATAAACGGATTCATGGGCTGTTTAGTTTGCCGATGATATAAAAAAGCCACGGTGCGGTTTGCATCGTGGCTTGATATATGGGATATGATTACTTCTGCGGAATCGGGGGGGGGCCTACTGGGGATGGGGAGCTCTTGGGGCTATCGGAGTTCTCAGAGTTTCCTGAGTTTTCGGATGACTCTGAAGATTCTGAGTGCTTGGCTTCTGTGGCCTGCTCAAGCTGACGGGCTGCGAATATCTCGTCGGTGCGCGACACCCACGGGCGTTTGCCGAATATGCGCTCTACATCCTCGGTGTAGATCACCTCGCGCTGTATGAGCGTGCGTGCCAGTTCGTGGTGGCCTTCGGCATGCTGCCGCAGGATCTCCTTAGCGCGTTCGTACTGCTCGTTGATTATGCGGCTTACTTCGGCATCGATCTCCTTGGCACGGTCGTCGCTGTATGGCTTTGAGAAACCGTATTCCTGGCCGGTTGAGTCATAGTAGCAGAGGTTGGGCAGACGGTCGCTCATACCGTAGTAGGCCACCATGGCGTAGGCGAGCTTGGTCACACGCTCAAGGTCGTTGGCCGCGCCTGTTGATATGTGGCCGATAAAGAGTTCCTCGGCAGCACGTCCTCCAAGGGTCGAGCACATTTCATCGAGGAGTGCCTCGGCCGGAGTGATTTGGCGCTCTTCAGGCAGATACCATGCTGCGCCGAGCGCTTTTCCCCGGGGCACGATCGTTACCTTGATGAGCGGCGATGCGTAGCGCAGATGCCACGAGATGGTGGCGTGGCCGGCTTCATGTATGGCGATGGATTGTTTTTCTTCGTCGGTGGTGATCTTGGAGCGCTTTTCCAGACCGCCGATTATACGGTCGACGGCGTTGTTGAAGTCTTCCTTGGTCACGGCCTTCTTATTGTGGCGGGCGGCGATCAGAGCTGCCTCGTTGCATACGTTGGCGATGTCGGCACCGGAGAATCCGGGAGTCTGGCGTGCCAGCTGCTCCACATCGAGCGAGTTGTCGGTGCGGATGTTGCGCAGGTGCACATTGAATATTGCCACGCGGTCGTTGAGGTCGGGGAGATCTACATAGATCTGGCGGTCGAAACGTCCGGCACGCATGAGAGCCTTGTCGAGGATATCCGCGCGGTTGGTGGCGGCAAGTATGATCACACCGGAGTTGGATCCGAAACCGTCCATCTCGGTGAGAAGCTGGTTGAGTGTGTTCTCTCGCTCGTCGTTGGCTCCCATGTTGGGGTTGCGTCCGCGGGCGCGTCCCACGGCGTCGATCTCATCGATAAACACGATGCACGGCGCTTTCTCCTTGGCCTGGCGGAATAGGTCGCGCACACGCGATGCTCCCACTCCGACAAACATCTCAACGAAGTCGCTGCCCGACATAGAGAAGAAGGGCACGGTGGCCTCACCGGCAACAGCCTTGGCAAGGAGAGTCTTTCCGGTTCCGGGAGGGCCTACGAGGAGCGCTCCTTTGGGTATCTTGCCGCCAAGGTCGGTGTAGCGCTGTGGATTTTTGAGGAATTCTACAATCTCTTCGATCTCGGTCTTGGCTTCGGATAGTCCGGCCACATCCTTGAATGTGACCTGTATCGGGCCATCTTTGTCGAAGATCTTGGCTTTGGATTTGCCAACGGAGAATACGCCTCCGCCTCCACCGCCATCTTTGCCCGACATGCGTTTGAGCATGAAGAGCCAGAATGCGATGAGCAGCACCATCGGGCCGATTGACCATAGCATGCCGGAGAAGTCGGTGGCTTTCTCAAATTTGACATCGCCGGTGAATGTGCCGTCGGCTTTCCATTCGTCGATCTTGTCCTGCAGCTTGTCGGCGCTGGGTATGTCGGTGAGTATCTTGGCTTCCTGACCGGTGCCTTGTGTAAACTGGCTGTGATGGAAGATTTTTCCGGCCAGAGAGTCGGTCAGGTATGCCTCGGCTTGATTTTTGTTAGTGAATACGACGATGCGCTCCACACCCCCTTCGGTAACGTATTTCTCGAAGTTGGTATAGCTCACCTCTTTGGTGATTGCGTTGTTGTCGAAATGATATAGACCTACGAGAAACAGTATGATGATGGCATACATCCAGTACATACTGAACTTTATGGTGCGTTTCTTGGGTTTCTTATCCATTTTCAGTGTGACGAATAAAGAATTTTCGAAAATAAGCGGTAGGGGTGATGTCCGCTATGTCGGTATCAGTCGAGATCGGGCACTTCTGTTATTTTGGCGTCGCTCCACAATTCCTCAAGGTTGTAGTGTTCGCGCACGTCTGGTAGGAATATGTGCACGAAGATATCGCCATAATCGACCACAATCCATTGGGAATTCTGGTAGCCATCGTAGTTGTAGGGCTTTATGCCGGCATGTTCCTGCACGTATTCACGCACACTATCGGCAATGGCATTGACCTGTGTCGGTGATGAGCCTTGGCAGATGATGAAAGTGTTTGCAGCAGATCCCTCGATGTCGTGTAGGT
>CANPDS010000186.1 GCA_947573015.1 uncultured Muribaculum sp. | reverse complement strand
AGCACCTTGACCCATCCATCCTTATAGCCACGGCATATAACTACATATTCCATCTTGTCGGAAATCGGCAAAGTCAACACACTGTCATCATACACCAACACAACCTTCCCAACAACAGGAATAACATCGGTTGTACTATACAGATGCATTGAATCAGATTTGACAAGAGCCAAAAAACGTTGGTAACGCTCTGTATATTCCTTTTGCAAACTGCGTGCTATCATAGGAGGGGCAGTAGTCAGCATCGCCACCTCTCCTCCAGCATTATAGCAAATCAATGAAGTAACATATGAATTACGAGGAACAAAACGCACTTGTTCTGGTCGACTACCGAAAAATAGGGCTAATGACACAAATAGCACTACCATTCCCAATACACCGATAATGGCAAAAACAGTTCGTCGATACCATAGTGCAATCGCCAGCAAAACCAACAATGCGTAATATGGCAATAATATGATTCCCTCTAAATCAACCCCCTTAATCACAGATGATGGCATTGTGCCGATCCATATAGTCCAATCCTCAATCATTGCATACACAAAATCAATAATCTGACATAACCACAATGGATCAAATCCAAGAGCCTCACATACCATAAGTAACATTCCAGCTACCATAAGCAAAGGCAAAATTATTGCCATTGGAATATTCGCCAATAGAAAATACACCGGATATATATCAAAATAATATAACGCCAATATCGAGGTCGATGCCATAGCCGATAAAGATATAACCAGAGTGAGTATAATCCATCGGCACCAACGCCCCATATGCCTGATAGCATTACTCACCGGAGGCACAAAAAGCAATATTCCACCAACGGCAAGAAACGACATCTGAAATCCCACGTTCCATAATTGCATCGGAGAGACTATCAATATAATTAATGCCGCAGCAAACATACCATTGATTGAGACATAAGGGCGTTGCAGAATAATACCTCCACTCATCATCGAAGCCATAAGCACTGATCGAGTAACGGATGGAGACAGCCCTGTAATGAAAGCATATATCCAGAGAACTAAAACAATCATCGCACACCTCAAGCGCCAGTCGCACCATAATCCGATCGGCATAAAAATAAGGCTCACCAACACGATCAATATACCAACATGCAACCCACTTAATGCAAGCACATGAGCCAGTCCCGCCGCAGAAAACGCATCACGAGTGTCATCATCAAGCCACTCATCATCACCAACCAGCACCGCCAATAGGAATCCACAAGTATCAGATGACACACGACTCCTCTGCAGCAACGAAGCGATACGCGCAGACCAATATGCCGCATAGCTTTTCCATGTATCATGATGTCCCTTAAACTCTACTGAATCAGCAAATCCAGTGAGGATAATTCCTTTCCGATTAAGAATACTCACATAATCCACACAACCGGGAACATCATCATTTACCGGTTGCAACAATGAGGTATGCACCCTAACAATATCACCGACTTCAATCTGTTCAGATATGCCATGTGGAGTATGCACAAGAGCACCAATCCCCATCGTATCAAGCCGCAATGTCAAATGACATCCCCTGTCATTATTCTCCTTAGCAAGCGCCTCACCACTCCACCATCGAGTATCATCAGGAAAGTTCATTACAGCGGGGCTTTTACTAATAGACATATCATATACCCCTGCACAATAAAATATCACGAACCACACCACAATACGGATCCAGTCAGGCAGATTACGTCGAAAACAGATCAGCAATATGCCGATTAAAAATGGGACAACCGTCAATGTTATGACATCATGACCGACCCATTCAAAAACGAGCATGCCTGCTATGAATCCGCACAACGGAAACAAAGCAGGCACGTATGATAATGGCGGACGCATGATTAAGAGATGGAGAGAGACAAATGCCCCTTAATCAATAGTGAATTCTACCACAATAAAGCTTGAAACACCTATAAGCAACCATAATGCCACGGCAAGAAGCAATGGGCGTGTTCCTACAGATTTGATAGTTTTCATCGAAAGGCTTGCCCCGATAAAGAACAACGTCAGCACAAGGCCTTTCTTTGCTATCCATACAAGCGCCTGGCTCACCTCTGCAGGAAGTCCACAATATGTATTTATTACCATAGCAATTACAAACAAGAAAATAAACCAAGGTATGCTTACCTTTGCCTTCTTGTCGCGAAATATCAGCATGGTGACAAATGCCAATGGTATGATCCAAAGCGCTCGGGTAAGTTTGATAAGCGTGGCTAACTGAAGAGCTTCAGGGCCATACGCATCTCCCGCACCTACTACAGATGATGTATCATGTATAGCTATCGCCGCCCACGTGCCAAACTGCTGCTGGCTCATATCGAAGAAATGTCCGATAGGAGGGAAAATAAAAAGAGCGATTGCGTTCAGTATGAATATAACACCTAAAGATACTGCCATTTCCTCCTCATCAGCATGAAGGACCGGTCCAACAGCCGCAATAGCGCTTCCACCACAAATAGCAGTACCTGACGAAATCAGGTAGGCCGTCTTGCGATTAAGGTGCAACCAATACCCTATCATCACACCAAACACCATTACTCCAACTACCGATACAACGGTAAACAGCATCCCTTCACTTCCGGATTTGAGAGAATCAACTACATTCATGCCAAAGCCAAGACCTACCACGGATGCCTGAAGCAGATATTTGCTACTTTTCTTATTAAACTTAGGGAACGGACAGCCAAAACAAAGAGCGAACATCAGTCCGACAAACAGAGCAGAAGCCGGAGTGACAGGATTAATACCCGCCACAATATCCCATGGGAACAAAAGTACAACAATAAGGGCAATATAAATCCATCGCCCTATTACATTCAAAGGCATAATTATTTATTTATAAGCCAGTTAATCATTCCAGATCTGCCACGAGACAAATGCCTGTAATAACAACATCTCCAATCCATTTTTTGTTTCAGCCCCCATCTCCGCCGAACGCTTCATAAATAATGTAACATCAGGATTATAAAGCAAATCATAACAAAGATGTTGAGGAGTGAGCAAAGCATAAGGGATATCCGGACACTCATCAACATGCGGATACATACCAAGAGGTGTAGTATTCACTATAACTTTGTGTGTAGACATTATCTCCGGGTTCAGATCTCCATATGTTATCACACCATCCTTGGGAGTCCGGGATACCATGACAGGTTCTATTCCAAGATTTATCAGTCCCTGACGTACTGCCTTAGCAGCCCCACCGGTACCAAGAATCAATGCCTTGTTCCTCTCCGGAGTCAACATAGGCTTTATGGAATCCGAAAAACCTATTACATCCGAATTATATCCTTTAAGCTTTATATCATTACCTTTCTTACGTACAAATTTTATCACATTAACCGCCCCGATCTTTCGAGCGTCATCATCCATTTCATCAAGATATGGGATGACCTGCTCTTTATACGGTATAGTGACATTAAGCCCCGAAAGAGCTGGATATTCAGCGATAACTTCCATTAAGTCACCAATATCCGGAAGTTCAAAGTTAAGATAACGTGCCGAAATATCCTCTGCCTCAAATTTCTGGTTGAAATAATTCTGCGAGAACGAGTGAGTCAACGGAAAACCAATCAAGCCATATATACGTTCAGTCCGATCTGCCATATGGAGATTTTTTGTGCGTTTTGAAATATTTATCATGGACAAAGATACTGAAATTTCAGTTAATTTACCCCCGACTTGTCGGCAAAACTCACCCACAGCCATATTTTTTATACACAATTAATCATAGAATGTACAATTTTAATTTTTTGTAGCTTTATGTTGAAATTTATTTGTAACTTTGCGCAGCATGTTGCACAACATAGCTAAGCGACACGATGATTAATAAAAGTACATTGGAAAGGGTGATTTCCGAAGACCTGTCGGAACTGTGGTCTACGCTAAGCAGCGACGACAAACGCTTGATTATCGACAACTTCACGACTCACACCTTCAAAAAGAATCAAATAATATATGCCGAAAAGGAGATGCCAGAGTATTTATGGTGTCTTCTCAAAGGAAAGGTAAAGCTCTATAAGGATGGCATAGGTGGCCGTCAGCAAATATTGCGTCTGATTCGTCCGGTGCAATATTTCGGTTACCGTGCTTATTTTGCCGATGAGCCATATGTATCCACAGCAGCAGCATTCGAGCCATCCACACTCGGATGTCTGCCCATGGCTCTTGTACAGCAACTTATCCAAAACAACATAAAGCTTGCGTGGTTCTTCATTAAAGAGCTTTCACGCAACCTTGGTGGCTCCGATACTAAAATAGTCAACCTTACACAAAAACATATCCGAGGCCGTCTTGCAGAAGCTCTTATCGCACTTCGTGAAAGCTACGGATATGAAGATGATGAGGCTACCCTCCGTATCTATATGGCCCGTGAGGATCTGGCCAATTTATCCAATATGACAACATCCAATGCCATACGCACGCTATCGTGTTTCGTCAACGAAAAGATACTAATCGTAGACGGACGCCGTATAAAAATCATGAATGAACCAGCATTACGCAAAATCAGCAAATTCGGATAGGATTAAATCTGTCTAATTAAACAACTGAGAAATCATATAATATCGGATTACCGCATCATCGGATAATCCGATATTTTTATACGCCTTAGCTTACCTGTAGCTGTATAAAAAAATCTGTCCACACCGATTACTGCCTTAGGAGCATGTGGCCCATCAAATAATGCGCGCGCCTTACTTAATATATCTTCACATTCTGCATCAGCAAGCCCCTCTATCACTATCACAGCTTCCTCGCCCCAGCGATCGCTTTGACGCCCGACAACATAAAATGGGCGATCTATAACCTGTGTGAGACGTCGCTCCATCTCCTCCGGATGCAATTTTATTCCACCGGAATTAATGACATTGTCATAACGCCCAAGCCACTCAAACTCAACCGGAGACACCACGTGTACAATATCATTAGTGATCACACGTCTAAAACTGAAGCCATCAGCCTCTATAATCAAACATCCTCTCTCGTCTCGAGAAAACCGTATACCAGGAAGAGCGCGGTAAATCTGATCCTTGTCGACAACATTCCTCAATGCGACATGACTACAGGTTTCTGTCATCCCATAAGTAGCCCAACCACATATTGATGACAACGCAAGCTGAC
>CANPDS010000185.1 GCA_947573015.1 uncultured Muribaculum sp. | reverse complement strand
GGAAAATGAGCTACCGTATAGGTCTGCCCCTACTTCTGATATTTCTACTCGTGGGTATGGGATTTGGAACCGATGGTCTCGGCATTCAGTTCAGCGACATGCATACTGCACAGTTTATCGGAATGATCGCACTGTGCATCATTTTGTTTTCAGGCGGAATGTCAACTAAATTCTCAACAATAAAACCCATAATAGCACCTGGTCTGATACTATCAACAGTTGGAGTATTGTTAACTGCACTATGCACCGGTACATTCATATGGTGGCTCTCCGGCATGAAATGGTCAAACATCTATTTTGCATTCATGCCGTCACTATTATTAGCAGCAACAATGTCATCGACAGATTCTGCCTCCGTATTTGGCATTCTCGGAAGCCAAAAGGTCGGGCTAAAAAACAATCTACGGCCTATGCTGGAACTTGAGAGCGGCTCAAATGATCCGATGGCATATATGCTGACTATCATACTGATCGAAGCATTGCAACTAAGCGGCACATTTTCAGGATTGACGCTATGTATGCAACTCATATTGCAATTTGGCGTAGGTGGAGCTATGGGATTGCTTATGGGAAAACTCACCCAATGGCTCATAGGAGCATATATGAGAATCGGTAAAAAATCCGGTGGAGAGGATGCGATCCAAACTACATCCATGATTACCATAATGATCCTCGGATCGGTATTCCTGACATTCTCAACTACCACAGATCTAAGTGGCAACGGTTACCTTGCAGTATACATTCTTGGCATATTTCTCGGCAACACTCCACTCCCAAGCAAACGTGGTATTGCAAAATTTGTTGACGGTTTTACATGGCTATCACAGATAGTAGTATTTCTCATGCTCGGACTGCTTGTCAATCCAGCCGACATGCTTTCTGTGGCGCCAGTATCTTTGCTTATAGGTGCATTCATGATTCTTATCGGCCGACCGCTGAGCATATTTCTCTCTCTGGCTCCATTCCGTAAAATTTCAGTAAAATCAAAGATATTCATATCTTGGGTAGGATTACGCGGCGCTGTTCCGATTATCTTCGCCACCTATCCGGTAATTGCCGAAATAGAGGGCGCATCCCAGATATTCAACATTGTATTCTTCGTAACACTGCTCTCGTTGCTCGTACAAGGAACGACTGTAATTCCATGTGCCCGCATGCTACACCTTACAGAGGATGAGCCAATGGTTGACGATGATTTTGGAGTTGAACTCGCCGACGAATTACCGACATCACTGCAAACCATAGTCGTAAATGAACGGCTACTTGCCGAAGGCAATACTTTACGAGAGATGCATCTTCCTGCCGGATCTCTTGTGATGATGATACGCAGAAACGGGAGCTATATAGTCCCAAACGGCACACGCCGGCTGCATGTCGGAGACCATCTGCTCATCATTAAAGAGCAACATGCCGATATTCCACAGTAATCAGCGTAAAATCTTGTTCATCTCATATTGCCGGGAAGATATCGCCATATTGCGGTGTTCCAAAAATTCTATCAGAGAACTACAGTCAGAGTCTACATTTATCACCTTCAATATCTTAGCTTGATTACGTTCCATCGCTGTCTTAAACAATATTGACCCTACGCCATTGCGTCTATACTCAGGCGCCACTGCCAGTTGAGTCAAATCGCCTTGCGAAGGAGACAGCACGGCATATCCTATGATCTTATCATCGGCAAAGGCCCCCAAGACAAGCATCTCCTCTTCAGCTCGCATTATTGAATCACAGCTATTCTGCCAAGATGGTTCAAAGTCACAAAACGCACAGATATCTGCGACATAAGACGTGGCAATATCCCTAACCTCAATATCCGGCACAACATGCGGATGCTTGCATTTTATATCATCAACGCCACTGACATGACATGTAAATTGGCGCCTGATCTGAAATCCAAGCTTCCGATATACTGCAATAGCAGGAGCATTATCACACAACACCTCCAGCAGATACTGCCGTATATTATTATCATACAATACCGGCTCGATATAATTAAATAGACGTTGTACAATACCCGATCCACGGAAATCCGGTATCGTGCCAGTACCGGTGTCATATGCGGTAGGAATAGCGTCATGACTCCCGATTCCATTAAATATGAAAGACACGAGCCGCCCATCAGCAAAAGCTCCACACGACGAAGACGGATCGAATCCACGGCGCTGCAACATAAACTTTATCTGCTCTCGGCTAAAGTCTACAGCATAATCCGCAAAAGCCTCAATAAAACCATCAATAAGCATCTCCTGCCTTAAACTATTCAGTTGCAAAAATTCCATCTCACTCATAATTCGATAAATTTTACGCACAAATATAGCCAAACTAAGCAACAATATCACTATGCCATTTACGCCATGCACTCATATCCATGATTTTAAGCAGCATAGCAACGCCACACCAATCGAATCTACAATCCTATTGACTAATTTGTATGGCAACGATTGATGTAGCGGCTATAATTATTCTGCATTATTCTTAAGCCATTCCAAACGCCGCTGGTCGGGCAGATGCATAACCGTGAAATTTTCAAACCGGGCAGTAAAACCATCACCATCCGGACATGCCCCCATCATACCTACCCTCATAGGTATATTGGCCTGCATCCATGCATTGCGCATCATAGTATACCCCTTATCATCAAATGAGTAAAATATTTCTACTGCATCCAGACGCCGCACAGCTTTTATCCAGATATAAGATACCGGTTGATCAAGGGCGATCACACTCCAATCTGAAGTATGATGAGTAACAACGGTACTTAAATTGTATTTCCCATCAACAAATTCAATTCCTGCCTTGATATAGTTCTCGTGATCAATACGCAGCATCAATCCGGCTTGGTCGAAACGCACTTTATAATCTCCGGATATTTTCACTTTTGCCTCAAACTCGCCACCATATTCCGCCCAATAAAACGGAGCGTCATCAACAGTAAAACCATAGTGGGATATCCGCCAATAATCACTCTGAGGAGTAACATACATCTCAAGACTATTCCCATTTATCAGCCACTGAGCCGGCTCATTAAACCAGTTCATCTTGTCAAGCGTCTGCGCATCGGCACAAAATGCTACAGCACATAAAGTGCCACACAAAATTTTTCTCATATTAATCAACAATAATAACCATTAAATTTAACTAACTTCGCAAAGTTAATAATCATATTTTCAGCCTGCAATAGTCATAATTAACCATATATGAAACTAAAACACAAGCTTGCCCGTGAATTTGACTTCCACACGTCCGACATTCCAGCCTCTAGCCATGCCGACATCGAGCAATATGCCAATATTGCAAAAGGATATGCATTGATGGAAAATACGATTGCCGTGCTAAGTGATCTCACCAATCATAGCAGCATAGTAATACACAGCAAGTTTTCAGAAACAATCGACATCGATATATCCAAATGCAACGGCACGATTCCATCCATATGGGAAGATGAGATATTTCAAGCCATCCATCCAGATGATTACGAGGCAAAAATGCTACAAGAACTACTCTTTTTCCATTATGTAAACAACTTGCCACGAGAAAAGCGTTTCGACCAATGCCTGATGCAAAAACTACGGGTGCGCAACCGCAATGGAGAGTGGATAGAGATGCTGCATAGGCTACACTATATACCATCGTCGGATGGAAAGGTATGCCTTGCCATGTGCCTTTATGGAGCAATGGTCACCCCATTAGGTTCAACCACAATAGTTGTTGACACCCTGACAGGGAAATCGTCCATACTTGACCAAGCAACAGGAAATCATATTCTATCACGGCAAGAGACTATAGTACTCGGAAAAATAGACTCCGGATACAAAAGCAGCGAGATCGCCGACGAACTGAAGATCAGCATACATACCGTAAACCGCCATCGCCAGAATATTATAGCCAAACTAAAAGTACGGAATTCTACTGAAGCATGCAAAATAGCCAGAACCCTCAATATCATCTGATCACCCCCGGAATCATTCCTAATCACATAAAATGACAGTTTTCGGAAGTTTGCGTAATAAAAATATATTCCCTAACTTTGCTCCGATATTACGCAGCGAGGATACAATTCCCGCCAATCAAAAAAACACATACTTAAAGGTGTTTATTTCATTTACAGAGGGTGGTTGCTCCATTCGCAACCACGCAGTCAACACCTTGTCCACACGATGGCACACCAAGTCAATCCACCGGACAAGGGAAGAGAGATAGTGCAGTAGCAATTACCAAAAGTTCGCGCAAGCACTCACAAAAGCCTCTGATAATTAAGCATAAACAGAAATGCCAACCGTGCGTTTCGGACATATCGACTACCAGTCGCCAACCCCTCTTGGAGAGATGGCCGCCAAAAGCGTGGCATCGTTCAACCGCATAGCCGGGACGATACACCATGTCACTCTCGAAGACGCATTACGCCTGTGGACAGCACAGCTCTTTCGCAAAGGGCACTCACGCCAGACGGTAAAACGCTATCTCCAGAGCCTGCGCACGGTCTACGAGTCATTGTGCACACAGCAATCGCCGTCATCTCCATTCGCAGAGATCCTTTCAGAGGTCAACAGCACCGACACGGTTACCGCCGAAAGTCCAGCGCCCACATCCACCGCCAGAATATTAGCCACTACCACACGTCGGATCAGCGACGTACAGCGGCTATACCTTGATGCATTCCTATATATGGTATATCTACGCGGAATGAACGCTGCCGACCTATTGAAACAACGCTGTACCGCCATTGACACCTCCGGAATCCCATCTCAGGCTCTAAATCTGTCGGAAGCACATCGCGCTCCACGCCGACGCTCACTATTCCCATTTTCCAAAGAAGAGACTCCGGCGAGCCTCCTCCAAAAGATCGACGCTGTTGTAAACAGCATCCTGCCCCGACCGGCAATCAACGTTACCGACGACACCTCAGCCACACTATGGATCGAGGCCGCCCTCGGATGTGGCATACGTTGCGAGGATGTGCGCCGATGCATCGACAAGCTCCCCGCCAGCCACAGCTGGATGCGCTTTATAAAGCCGTCGGCACTTAGCGACAATGATATTGCCGACATCACTACAACCGTTGCCGATCATATCAATCCCGATCGCGCACACTGGTACGCAATGAAGATGCGCCAAGGTGTCACTCCAGAT
>CANPDS010000184.1 GCA_947573015.1 uncultured Muribaculum sp. | reverse complement strand
GATTTCACCGGACTTGCCGATGAAGTACATTCTGCCAAAGCGCTCCTGGCTATCTATGCCAATCCGTCGGCCCTTGCCGTTGTAAGGACGCCGGGAGAATGGGGCGCTGATATAGCATGTGGCGATGCTCAGCCTCTTGGTATGCCATTGAATTATGGAGGCCCATATCTTGGATTTTTATGCTGCAACAAGGTGAATATACGCAAATTGCCCGGCCGGATAGTTGGGGCTACGACAGATGGTGACGGGCAGCGGGTGTTCGTGCTTACCCTACAGGCACGTGAGCAGCATATCCGCAGGGAGAAGGCAACAAGTAATATTTGTTCCAACCAGGGGCTGATGGCTCTGTTTGTGAGCGTATATCTTTCGTTGCAGGGTCCGGTTGGCATGCGTCGTGTCAATGAGGTGTCGGCATCTAATGCCAGATGGCTGGCCTCACGTCTGGCTGATACCGGAAGAATGCATCTTGCGTATCCTGATGCACCATGGCTCAACGAGTTTGTGATGGCGAGCGATATTCCTGTCGACCTGTTGATTGATACTTCCCGGTGTGAGGCTCGATGACCACTGGCTTATGATCGCCGTTACTGAGATGCGCACCGAGGCTGAAATGAATGCGTTGGTCAATATCGTCAAATCTTTATAATCCGGGCATATATGAATAAGAAATTATATGGGAAACTGATTTTTGAATTGTCGCGTAAGGGGCGTCGCGGTACTGCTATCCCTGAGGGGATGGATATGGCCGGCCTGGAGACTATTCCCGGCAGTCTGATGCGTGGCGATGTGCCTGAACTTCCTGAAGTTGAAGATCCCACAGTAGTGCGGCATTATACCAATCTGAGCACAAATAATTTTGGCGTCGATACGGGCTTTTATCCATTGGGCTCATGCACTATGAAATATAACCCGAAAATCAATGAGGAGATGGCATCTTTGCCTTCATTCGCGACGTTGCATCCGCTACAGCCTGCAGATACTGTGCAAGGGGCGCTCCATCTTTACTGGTTGCTTCAGAGTATGCTGTCGGAGATCGGTGGGATGGCTGAGTTTACGCTTAATCCCTATGCCGGTGCGCATGGTGAGCTTACTGGCCTGATGGTGATACGTGCTTATCATGATAGTAGGGGAGATATGCGCCGCACAAAGGTTATAGTGCCCGATTCGGCGCATGGGACAAACCCGGCCAGCGCTGCTGTGGCAGGATTGTCAGTACTGGAGGTGAAAAGCCTGCCAGACGGAACTGTCGATGTGGATGCTTTGAGCGCGCTGCTTGACGATACTGTCGCTGCGGTGATGATGACAAATCCGAACACTCTTGGAATATTCGAGCGCAATATCCCGGAAATAGCCCGGATGGTGCATGCCGCCGGAGCATTGCTTTATTATGACGGAGCAAATCTTAATCCGCTTATCGGCAAGGCGCGGCCGGGCGATATGGGCTTTGATGTGATGCATGTGAATCTCCATAAAAGTTTCTCCACACCTCATGGCGGCGGTGGCCCTGGTTCTGGCCCTGTGGGTGTGCGTGCCGGTCTGGAGCATCTGTTGCCCTATCCGAGGGTTGTGAAAAATTCTGATGGCACATATGGATTGGTATGTTCGGATGATTCTCTTGGAAGGGTGAGCGGCACATTAGGTAACTTTGCTGTACTGCAGCGTGCGCTGGCCTACCTCCTTACACTCGGTCGTGATGGATTGTCGATGGTTGGGCCGCTTGCTACTCTGAATGCCAATTATATCAAAGAATCCTTGCGCGATTTATATCTTCTTCCGATTGATGGTGTGTGCAAGCATGAGTTTGTGTTCGACGGTTTACGCGACAAGTCGGGTGGGGTGACTACTCTTCATGTGGCCAAGAGACTGCTTGATTATGGATTCCATGCTCCTACTATTTATTTCCCGCTTCTGTTTCATGAATCGCTTATGATCGAGCCTACGGAGACGGAAAGTATCGATACGATAGATAGTTTCATCAGTGCTATGAGGGAGATTGCGGAGGATGCATCCTCCCGACCTGAATTTGTCAAGAATGCCCCTTATGACACTCCGATGGCGCATGCTGATGATACCGAGGCGGCCTTGCATCCGCGAGTTACTTTTTTTGATCTGAAGTAGCGGTTATGGATGTTTTGAATTTTGATACTGTGGTGATCGGTTCCGGTCCCGCAGGTATGCATGCCGCAACTCTTGCCCGTAAGGCCGGAGACAGAGTGTGTGTGATTGAACGCGACATGGTGGGAGGTACATGCCTTAACAGGGGGTGTATTCCCACCAAGGCTCTTGTGCAATCTGCTCATGTGGTTGATACGGTGCGTGGCTCATCAAAGCATGGCGTCTCTATTGCAGGAGTGCCTGAGCTTCACTATGATGTGGCTGTGGATCGCAAGGATGAAGTGGTAGCAGGGCTTAGGCAAAGTGCTGAGGCTTCTTTATCGAATGTTGAGCTGATGCGTGGCGATGCTGTTTTTGTGGATAAGTCAACGTTGCAGGTTGGCATATCCATGGTCACTGCTACGCATCGTATAATAGTTGCTACAGGTTCGGCCCCTTTAGGATTGCAGGTGCCTGGTGCGGATTTGGCTATGACAAGCGATGACTTTTTGCGGCTTAGGCAACTTCCGCAGGAACTGGTTGTGATCGGGGGCGGTGTGATCGGCATAGAATGTGCGTGTATTGCAGATGCTTTCGGTTGTAAGGTAACTGTGTTGGAGTATTGTAAGGAGATACTACCGGCTATGGATAGCGAGATGGCAAAGCGTCTGCGTATGCTTTTGGGACGCAGAGGTATCAACATAGTTGTTGGCGCGGAGGTACGTGCGTTGGCCGACAATGGCGGAAATATCAGTGTGAACTATGTTGATAAGAAAGGCGCCCATGTGTGTAGTGCTCCTGTGGTGCTTATGGCTACCGGCAGAGGTGCCGTGCTGCCGCCTGGGCTTAAGGAGATTGGTGTGGAAGTGGGCCCGAAAGGAATCGTGGTCGATGAGGGTTTTGCCACGACATCACCGTCAATTTATGCCATAGGCGACTGTAATGGACAGCTCATGCTGGCGCATGCTGCTACTGCTCAGGCCGAGGTAGCTCTGGGAGTGCGCGGCTCTGTTGCTGATGTGCCTGCTGTGGTATTCTCCTCGCCTGAATGTGCGCAGGTCGGAACTCTTTCATCGACAGATGCGTATCCTGAGGTTGTTACTGCTAAATCCATGTATGCCGGCAATGGCATGGCTGCTGCGATGGGCGCGACAGACGGATTTGTAAAGGTGGCCATAGAAGCATCGACACGTCGTATCGTAGGATGTTGTGCGATAGGAATTTCAGCGAATGCCATTGTACAGGAGGCCGCCATTGCTATCGGAGGTGGATTGACAGTAGACGAACTGCGCGACAGGGTAGTTTTTTCACATCCTACTATTTCTGAACTTTTTGATTCTGCTTTGCCTGCATGAGCTTAACTGGGGAAATTATACGTCAGATATGCAAAGAGCCTGTTTAAAAGCAGGCTCTTTATGTAATGAACAGATTTAATCTTTTGAAATAAATTTTAAACAGTTTCTATGAGGGTGTTTATTGCTTATTTCTGAGCGTTGATGTACTGTAACACGAGTTTTATTTCATTAAATCCGATTTTGTTGCCAAGTCGCTGACGTATTTCGGATAGGGTTGCCGGACCATCTATGCTCTCATAGACTTTTGTGATCCGGTCGGTGATTTCGATCGGGAGTAAGTCGTTTATATCGATCTTCCCGGCATTGACTGCGCTTCCGAGATGTCCCCATATTGTGCTTAATGCATATCCTCTTCGTTCGGCAATGGTCTCCGGAGTGAGACCGTCGGAGTACATGTTGTAAGTTTCTACCCACGATGGGATTTTAGGCTCTTTCTTCGGACGTTCTTTTTTTACTTTGACTTCCATGCTGTCGGAGGTTTCCATGTCGGAATTCGTTGAAAGGGAGTGCACGGACTTAGGTGTGGCGTCTTTGGCGGTTTTGCTTGTTCGCTTTGTTCGCTCTTTGCGCATTCTTTTCGTGCGGTCGCGGGTAGCTTCGGCTATGGCCCGCTGCTTGCAGTTGAGGTAGGTGGATATGGTGTAGCCTTTCGAGGCGATTGCATCGAGCAGTAGCAGTCGGGCTTTGGCTGTCTGAAACAGATCGGTGGTAAGTTCTTTAAATCGTGTAGCTGCGGTTTTATTAGTGATCACGACATCTGTGATGCGCTCAAACATAGGCTCGAAGAGGCGCAGGATGGTGTCGTGGAAATATCGTGCGCTGCGACCTATTCGTTCGAGGGCGGCTTCGGAGTGCAGTTCTTCGTCAGTCATACGTCGTAGAAGCGGTATCCATTTGTCTGCCACATCAACCACTTCTGTTCTCATGTCTGTGATAAGATCGCGATGTTGAGTGACGATATGCGGATATGTGCGGCGGCAATGTTCGCCTATCAGGCGTGCCAGCCGTTCCTCGCATTGACATAGTGTCCCAAATGAAAACAACTCTGTGACCAGAAGCCGATAGTAGGCTTCTTTTATCGATGGTAGGCGATCTATGCTCCTGCGTGCTTCGTCAGACTGGCGGTTTACATAGTCTGTCACACGTTCGTCGGTCATGATGGCTTCTGGTGTAACCGGAGTTGCGAGCACCATTCCTTCAAGCGATTTGCATCGGCTCAGTGCTACATACACCTGTCCTGGAGCGAATGATGCCCCGGCATCGATTACTGCATGTTCGAATGTGAGTCCCTGGCTTTTATGTATGGTGATGGACCATGCCAGGCGTAACGGAAATTGCAGGAAGGTGCCGAGGATATCTGTTACAAGTTCTCCGGTTGAATCGTCTACACGATATTGGCTGTTTTCCCATTCTATGGCTTTTACAAGCACAGGCTCTTTTTCTCCATCGCATAGTACTCCGATTGAATCCTGTGATAGCGAAACAATGTGGCCGATCTTTCCGTTGTAGTACAGATGGTCGGGAGAGGAATCATTGCGGATAAACATTACTTGTGCTCCTGGTTTCAGGGTAAGTTCCGGAGCAGTAGGGTAGGATGTTTCGGGGAAAGTGCCTTTAACCTCTGCGATATACGATGTGGCAGGTGCTTTGATTTCTGCCAGACGTTGGGCGTTGTAGCTGTCGGCAAATGCATTATGGGTTGTAAGGCGT
>CANPDS010000183.1 GCA_947573015.1 uncultured Muribaculum sp. | reverse complement strand
CTAAAGAAAAGAAACAACGCAATAAAAAAAAATAAACCGGCGGCGAACGCGACCCAGCCCTCCGAACCTGAAACCATGCCGGACGATAAGCAATCACCCGACATGCCACAGGCACCGCGTCGCAAACCGGGGCGTCCATCCAAGGCACAACTGGCAGCTGAGGCAGCAGCCGCAAAAGCCCGGGAGGAACTCGTGGCAATGCAGCCTGAAAGCCAACAGCAGAATCCCGACTCCACTCCATCTGCCACAACCGACGATATCGTGGTAAATGAAACACCCGACAATCGCCAGATGCTGCCGGCCCCAATTAACTACGCTACCGACACTACAGAGCCGTCGCAAGCGACTTCCGATATTAACAATCTGGATAATCCCGCCATCCAGCAGGAGATCACACCGGAACTTCAGGCACCGGAAGATACAAATAATCAACCGCAACAGGAACAGCAGCCACAACAAAATAAAAAACGTGACTTCCGTCCCTCGAAAGACAGTTCTTTCGGATCATTCTTCCGCACCGAACGCAAGTTCGTGCCACGTTCCCAACGCGAAAAAGAAGAAGCCGCAGCGGCTGCCGCATCAGCTCCAATCGTAATTCAGGAGCCTAACCAACCCCAGCTCCAGCAGCAGAAACAACAAAATAATAAAAAGAATAAGCGCAACCGTAACAACAATAACGCCAACCGCGATTTCATACCAGAGCCACAGCCGGCACGCTACAACTTCGACGGACTCCTGTTAGCATCCGGAGTACTTGAAATCACTCCGGAAGGATACGGATTCCTACGTTCAAGCGACTACAATTATCTCGCATCACCCGATGATGTATACGTCACTCCGCAACAGATAAAACAATATGGTCTTAAGACCGGAGATGTAGTGGAAGGCTGGATACGTCCACCTAAAGAAAACGAGAAATATTTCCCACTTGGAGAGATTCGCGACATCAACGGACGCACACCGGAATTTATCCGTGACCGAGTACCATTCGAGCATCTGACTCCTCTTTTCCCTGATGAGAAGTTCAATTTGACAGGTGGTCGCACATCAAATATTTCAACCCGGGTGGTCGATATGTTCTCCCCCATCGGCAAAGGTCAGCGTGGACTTATTGTAGCGCCGCCGAAGACAGGTAAGACACTGCTCCTAAAAGATATCGCCAATGCAATTGCCGAGAATCACCCCGAGACATACATTATGATCCTTCTTATCGACGAACGTCCTGAGGAGGTCACCGACATGAGCCGCAACGTAAATGCCGAGGTTATTGCATCTACATTTGACGAACCTGCCGACCGTCATGTAAAAATTGCAGGCATCGTGCTTGAAAAAGCAAAGCGCCTGGTAGAGTGCGGACACGACGTTGTGATCCTGCTTGACTCCATCACACGCCTTGCCCGTGCATACAACACAGTATCGCCCGCATCAGGCAAAATCCTGTCAGGTGGTGTCGATGCCAACGCGCTCCAGAAGCCCAAACGTTTCTTCGGTGCGGCACGCAATATTGAAGGCGGTGGCTCACTCACCATCATAGCGACAGCGCTCACCGAGACAAGCTCAAAGATGGACGAAGTGATATTCGAGGAGTTCAAAGGCACCGGCAACATGGAGCTACAGCTCGACCGCAAACTCTCCAACAAGCGCATATTCCCCGCCGTCGACATCATGGCTTCAAGCACTCGTCGCGATGATCTACTGCAACGACAGGAAACACTGCAACGCATCTGGATCCTGCGCCGCTATCTCAGCGACCGCACATCTGTCGAAGCTATGGAATTCATGCGCGACCAAATGGAGAAGACACGTGACAATGATGAACTTCTCCGTAGCATGAACGCATAATTTCCTCCTCATCAAAAGCTGAAATTTATTTATAAATCCGAATCATTTATAACCAATCAAAATAATTAGTGGCCGTTCAAAATTTATGTAGTTTTATGGCAACTGATTTTCATACCATTCTTCTCCATGAAGAGATAAGATGGACGAATAAGCAGAAGCCTAAAGCTCAAGAGCAGCCATAACAATAATTAAAACAGACACTTATGAAAGCATTTGTATTCCCCGGACAGGGCGCACAGTTTGTTGGTATGGGCAAAGACCTTTACGACAACAATGCCGAGGCTCGCGCAATGTTTGAGAAAGCCAACGAAATTCTTGGTTTCCGTATCACCGACCTCATGTTTGAGGGAACCGATGAAGATCTTCGTCAGACAAAGGTGACACAACCTGCAATATTCCTCCACTCCGTAATCATCGCAAAAGTTATTGAAGAGACCACTGGCATCAAACCCGACATGACAGCCGGTCACTCTCTCGGCGAATTTTGCGCGCTTGTAGTAGCCGGTGCACTCAGCTTCGAGGATGGTCTGCGTCTTGTAAGCGCCCGTGCACAAGCAATGCAGAAAGCTTGCGAGCTCAAGCCCTCTACAATGGCCGCCATCATCGCACTCCCCGACGAAAAGGTTGAAGAAATCTGCGCAAGTGTGGATGGTGTGGTAGTATGCGCCAACTACAACTGCCCCGGACAGCTTGTGATCTCAGGTGAGATTGAAGCCATCGATGCTGCATGCGCAAAGGCCACCGAAGCTGGAGCAAAACGCGCTCTCAAACTCAAGGTCGGAGGTGCATTCCATAGCCCCTGCATGGAACCTGCACGCGCCGAACTGGCCGAAGCCATTGAGAATACCCCGATCCACGCACCCAAATGTCCGATATATCAGAATGTGGATGCACTCCCCCACACCGATCCTGCCGAAATCAAGGCAAATCTCATAGCACAGCTTACAGCTCCTGTACGTTGGACAAAGACCGTGCAGAACATGATCGCAGACGGCGCTAATGAGTTTATCGAATTCGGTCCCGGCAAAGTACTTCAGGGTCTCATCGCCAAGATTGGCAAAGGCTCAGACCTGACTATCTCCGGCCACGAGAAACTCGATTAATCTAAAATACATAAAAGGGACAAAAGACCTCGTGCGACAAATATTGTCCCGAAAGTGCTTTTGTCCTTTTTTTGATTCATAGAACTTACAATCATGAAGACAACCGACCAGCTCATCGATGATCTGCTTACTCTCGCTTTCGCAGAAGATGTAGGCGACGGCGACCATACCACCCTCAGTACAATCCCGGCTGACGCTATGGGACGCCAGCACCTCCTTGTGAAAGAAGAGGGCATTATTGCAGGTGTTGAAATCGCGAGAAAAGTATTCCAGAAGTTCGACCCCTCTCTCAAAATGACCACATACATCAACGATGGTGCCCATGTAAAACCCGGCGACATCGCATTTGTCGTGGAGGGTCCGGTACGCTCGCTACTACAGACCGAGCGTGTGATGCTTAATATAATGCAGCGCATGAGCGGCATCGCCACAATGACAGCTCACTACCAAAAACGCCTGGAAGGACTGAAAACAAAAGTCCTCGACACACGCAAAACGACTCCGGGCATGCGCATGCTTGAGAAAATGGCAGTGAAAATAGGTGGAGGAGAAAACCACCGTATTGGCCTTTTCGACATGATTCTTATCAAGGATAATCATGTCGACTTCGCAGGTGGCATTCCTCAGGCAGTGGCATCGGCCAAGAAATATCTGGCAGAAAAAGGGAAGAATCTGAAGATCGAGCTTGAAGTGCGCAACACAGAAGAGATCCAACAGGCCCTCGAAGCCGGAGTAGACCGTATCATGCTCGACAACTTCACTCCAGAGCGTACACGTGAGGCTGTAAAACTGATCAACGGACGCGCCGAAGTGGAATCTTCTGGCGGCATAACTCTCGAAACCCTACGCGACTACGGCGAATGTGGAGTTGACTTTATCTCGGTAGGAGCACTAACCCACTCCGTGAAAGGTCTTGATATGAGTTTCAAGCACTGCTGATCGTGAAATACAGCCAAACATTAGAACAACTACGCATATCCGGCAATCTACGCCATATTCCGCAGGCCGATGCGGGAATCGGCTGTATCGACCTGTCGAGCAACGACTATCTTGGTCTGGCGGCCCATACTGAATTGCAACAGCAGTTCTTTGCCGACAGCGACAATCTATTGACGCCGATGACATCATCGGCGTCAAGGTTGCTTGCCGCACATCAACATGAGTATCATGCCCTTGAAAATATGCTTAGCGACTTGTATGCTCGCAAAGCACTGATGTTCAACAGTGGATATCATGCAAATGCCGGTGCGGTATCAGCGTTAGCTGCCGACAGCACAATGATTCTGGCCGACAAACTCGTACATGCCTCCATCATTGACGGTATCGTGCTGTCGCACGCCCGATTCACACGTTTCAGTCATAATGATCTCGCACATCTTGAGCGTCTGATTCAGCGACATACTCAGGAATATGAGCGCATTCTTGTGGTCGTGGAGTCGGTCTACAGCATGGATGGCGACCGCTGCGATATAGAATCCCTGATCGACTTGAAAGAGAAATACCCGAATGTAATGCTTTATGTTGATGAGGCCCATGCATTCGGTGTATTAGGTCCTCATGGACTCGGACTTGTGCAAGCAAGCCCTCGCCGAGACAAAGTAGACGTAATAGTCGGGACTCTTGGCAAGGCAGCAGCCTCCATGGGAGCTTTCGTAGCTGTCGGCAATGATATACGGGAATATCTCGTAAACAAATCCCGCAGTTTTATTTTCTCCACAGCACTTCCTCCAATGGTATGCCGGTGGAGCAGATACATGATCGAGACAATGCTTGAAATGGATGCAGAGAGAGAGCGACTCATCTCAATATCCTCTCAACTCGCCACAATCCTGCAACAATACTCCTCCTCCGAGATAACACCGAGCCATATCATGCCACTCATTATTGGGGATGCATCACGCACCGTAGCCATATCAGAGCAATTGATGCGGCATGGTGTAAAAGTACTCCCGATACGCACACCAACCGTTCCACCAGGTACCGAACGTCTCCGATTCAGCCTTAGTGCCAACCTTACCGATGCCGACATTTATCATGTCGGCGAAGCAATGTCGGCAACCTTGTCTTAGAGTGTGTTTAAAGAACCTCGGATATGATTCAACGTATTTTAAAGCACAATCCGGAGCACCGCGATATCATAGTTATTTTCTTAGGATGGGGAGCAGACGATCGAAATCTCTCATCACTACACTATCCAGGGTGCGACATTATGGCAGTGTGG
>CANPDS010000182.1 GCA_947573015.1 uncultured Muribaculum sp. | reverse complement strand
ACACCACCGAGACCAACGGCGCAGCCATCTACGCACGTCATGCTACAAAGATCAACGTAATCAACAGCACCTTTGCCAACAACACAGCAAACGCCAATGGCGGCGGCATCTACATGAATGGTCCCGGCTACTATTCCAACATTCTCAACCTTGTGTCATCGACCGTCGCCGGCAACACAGCCGCCGCCGGAGCACAGATCTACTCCAACGGTAAGGGAGCATTAAATATAGCCAACTCTATTATTGTTGGCGATGGCGGCGTAGACGCCATCGCCGATGCATCGGCGACCTCGGAATACAAATTCCAAGGCAACAATTTCGTGGGCAATGTAGCTGAAGGCTACACAGCCACCGACACCGACAACATCAGCGCCGACAACACTTTCGAAGCTATCTTCGGCGACAACACACTTGCAGCCAACGGCACCATAACTCCCGAGAAGTTCGTGACCGGAATGGCTCCAGCTGCTATTGCCTCAATCGTAGCCGCTGAGTCGTGGAGCTATACTGTAGACAGTGCAGTAGATCAGCTCGGCACCGCACGCACAGCAAGCACAAGCAATGGTGCACTCGCCATCACCAATACCACCACCGGCATAGAATCAGTAGCCGACAACGCAGCAAACGATGCCGATGGAGCCTGGTATACTCTCCAGGGCATGCGCCTGAGCGAGCGTCCCGCCGCAAAGGGTATCTATATCCACAATGGCCGCAAGGTGCTCGTACGATAAACGATTTCGCTTCATAATTAGGTATTTTTTAAGGTTAAAAGTAATTGTTAATAGGTAAAGCAAAACCGGAGCGGGAGATCTCTCCACACACAACCGCACTGCAACCCCTCTCCCGCTCCGGCCTCTCGACTCAAAAGTAAAACAGCTTGACAGAATACCGTGCCCCGAGAGGGCATACCCGCGATGACATCCATTGAAAAACGTGAAAATCTGCTATACCGCATCAGCCAAGGTGACGAACGGGCCTTTGATATATTCATGGTCCAGTGGTCATCGCAACTGTACAACTATGCGATGGCCATGCTTAAGTCGAAAGAGACCGTCGAAGAGGTGGTGAGCGATGTATTCATGCAGGTGTGGCGGTCGCGCGACAAGCTTATCGAGATAGAATATATGGGGCAATGGCTGCGCACCATCACCTACTGCAAGGTAGTGACCCGGCTGCGCAACGAGCGCGGAAAGCCGACGTTCGTATCATTCGACGACATCGAGGCATTCACCATTCCACCGGTTGAGGCTCCCGATGAAAAGCTGCTGAGCCGGGAGCAGCAGGAATCGGTCAACAGCGCGCTGGAAACATTGCCACCAAAATGCAAACACGTGTTCTTTCTTGCCAAAATAGAGAGAATGCCCTACAAGCAGATAGCAACGATGCTCAACATATCGCTGTCGACGGTCAACTACCATGTGGCATATGCCATGGACCATCTGCGGCGCAAACTAACGAACGGAACGAACAATGAACAATAACGAGGACATACATTGCAAATCAAAACTGCCGGTCAGACTTAATTTCGACGAGCTTCTCGACCGATATTTTGAGACTGTGAAGTTGCCTGACGTTGATACGGCTGGCGTAGTCCGGCTCACCCATATGAAGATATTGCACGAGCGTCTGCTGCGTTCGCGCCTCCGCTGGCGGCTGCTCTCAATGGCGGCTGTAGCGGCATGTGTGGCCCTCGTTTTCTGTCTCAATGTCATCCCTGGATCTTCCGTACATCCCGGCACCCCCACGGATATGGTGACCGAGGCTCTCGGCAACACCGCAGAGTACAATGAGATCAACGTACCCACAGGCCAGCGCATGACCCTCATGCTCGCCGACGGCACCCGACTGATAGCCAATTCACGCTCTCAGGTGCGCTACCCTTCGCGCTTCGACGGCGCCACACGCCACGTATGGGCCTCCGGCGAGGTCTACTTCGAGGTAGCCAAGGATGCGGCGCATCCGTTCATCGTGTCGGGCAATGGATTCGACGTGCAGGTGCTCGGCACTAAGTTCTGCATCAACAACTACGACCCGTCAAGTGCGAGCGTGGTGCTTGTGGAAGGGAGCGTGTCGATCCATACCGCTTCCGACGAGCGCATACACCTCCACCCCAATCACAAGGTTGACATATGCGATGGTGCCATAGAAGCCATGTCGCAAGTCGACACATCATTCTATACAAGCTGGACTCAGGGAAGCCTGCGTCTGGAAGAACAGACTCTCGGCGACATCGCCGCACGTCTGAGCACATACTACGGTATCAACATCGTTCTCGACCCCACACTCAAGGATCGGCGCCTCTACGGGCGTCTCGACCTCAAGAGCGATATTGACGGCGTAATGGCAGTGCTCGGATCACTCATACCGATGGAGATTGAGCCGCTTCCCGACAGCGCCACCTACAGCATCACCCCACAGTAATACCCCCTGATAATACACAAGACAAACCAATAATTTACCAATCAAATTAATCATGAAATTTAACTTCCAAAGAGCAATGGGCACAGGTATGCTGTTGCTATGCGGGGCTCTGACAGCGCCAACTTATGCAGTGGCGTCCGATTCAGGAGCCATCCAGAGCGCAGCAAGCGCCTCTTCGGCGAAGCAAAGCAGCCAGTCAGTCAGCGATGTCCTGAAGTACATCGAGAAGCACAGCGACTACATGTTTGTCTATGCCGAAGGTGCCAACCGCCAGCTCAACAAACGTATCGACATCGAACTGTCGGGCAAGAATGCCGACACTATCCTGGCCGACATGTGCGCCAAGGCTGGTCTTGACTACCGTGTGTTCGGCCGTCAGGTGACACTCTTTCCCAAAGGGAAAATGCCAAAAAACCTCCAAGCCACCAGCGTCATCACAGGAACGGTAGTAGATGAGTCCGGCGATCCGCTCGTAGGTGCCGCAGTGGTGGTGAAAGGAGCAGGCGAAGGCACAATGACCGACCTCGACGGAAATTTCCAGCTCCCCGCCCGCAAGGGTCAGCAGCTTGAGATATCCTACGTGGGATTCGCCACCAAGGCTGTAACCGTAGGCGACGGCCCTGTGGAAGTGAAGATGTCGGAAAGCACCAACAACCTCGACGAAGTAGTGGTGGTAGGCTACGGTACAATGAAGAAGAAGGACCTCACCGGCGGTCTTACCGTAGTAGGCGAGGAGACTCTCAAGATGTCTAATTCCGGCAACCTTATGGACCGTCTCGTAGGCCAGGTGGCAGGTTTCTCCATCACCACAGGAGAGGCCAAGCCCGGTAGCGACCAGTCGCTCCTCATCCGCGGTACCAACTCACTCTCAGGAAGCAACTCTCCGCTCATAGTGCTCGACGGTATACCCTACGAAGGCTCCATGAGCGATATCGACCCCAACCTTGTTGAGTCGATATCCGTGCTCAAGGATGCCTCATCAGTAGCCATCTACGGTTCGCGAGGCTCCAACGGTGTGATCCTCGTGCAGACGAAGAAAGGCTCGAACCAGGGGGCCAAGGTTGTCTACAAGGGCACATTCACCGTTGCCTCTGAGATGCAGCGTATCGAGACCATGGGTCCCAACGAATATATCCAGTTCAAGCAGGATCTGGGCCGTCTGGGCACCAAACAGCTCACCGGCGTCGACCTCGATCCACTCTACGGACAGGTGATCAGCGCCAGCGAACGCATCAACTACGCACAGGGTATCACCCGCGACTGGCAGGATGACATATTCCGCACCTCTTTCCAGCATGATCATCAGCTCTCCATCTCCGGCGGTACGGAATCGACCAGCTATATGGCCGCAGTATCATATCTCGACCAACCGGGCGTAGTGATCAACTCCAACTATGAGCGTATCAGCGTGTACACCTCAATACAGCAGGTGCTCAACAAGTGGCTCACAGTAGGCATCACAGGCCAGTTTATCAACCGCGAGACCGGAGGCCTCACCCCCAACCTCGAGCATGCCATCAAGCAGTCGCCCTACGGTATCTTCATGGCAGATGACGGCAACTACTACGACGAGCCGATGGACTACTCCAACCTGCCCTCTCCGATGCGCAACATCCGTGCCGACAACAAAAACACCAGCCGCAACGTGCTCTACAACGGTTTCATCGAGATCAAACCCATTGAAGGCCTCTCGCTCAAATCACAATATGGCTACAACTACCGCGACAACTTTACAGGCACCTACTACGGCCGTGACACAGCCGAAGGCAAGAAGGTTGACGGCAAAGGCTCAATCAGCACCTCCCGCACAGTAGACTGGACCTGGGAGAACATCGCCAAGTATGACAATACTTTCGGCAAGCACCATATCGACCTTACCGCACTCTTCAGTATGCAGGAGAAGAACAACAAGAGCACCTCAGAGAGCGCAGAAAGCTTCGTCAACGACGATATGAGCTTCTACTCTCTTGGCAATGGTGAGAAAAACATCACCGTAGGGTCAGGCTTCTGGAAAGAGACCATGATGTCATATATGGGACGTATCAACTACATGTTCGACAGCAAATATATGGTTACCCTTACCGGCCGTCGCGACGGCGCATCAGTATTCGGCCGCAACAATAAATTTGGTTTCTTCCCCTCGGCAGCCCTTGCATGGCATATCGGCAACGAGCCTTTCCTACGCGACAACGCCCAGTGGCTCGACATGCTAAAGCTCCGCCTCTCCTATGGCGCCAACGGTAACAACGCGATCTCACGTTACCAAACTCTTGACCGCCTCTACACCAACTCAGGTATCAAATATATCTGGGGTGACGGCTCACAGGCTGTCAACGCCACATACCTCTCTACCGATGGTGTAGGCAACCCGAACCTGAAATGGGAGACTACCTACACCGCCAATATCGGTATTGACTACTCATTCTTCAACGGCCGCATCAACGGTAGCATCGATGTGTACCGTTCACGCACAAAAGACCTTCTGATGAAGCGAACCGTGCCTATCATGAACGGTTACAAGACCATCTGGGACAATGTGGGGGAGACCGAGAACAAGGGTATCGAGGCCACCCTTAACACAATCAACACCCAGACCCGCGACTTCACATGGCGCACAAGCTTAAGCTTCTCGCTCAACCGCGACAAGATCGTCGACCTCCGTGGCGACAAGCTTGATGATGTCACCAATAAATGGTTTATCGGCAAGCCGCTTTCCGTATTCTATGATTTCAGCGTGATCGGCATCTGGCAGGAAGGCGACGAATACACCACCACTGATGCAAACGGTAATTCCGTAGCCCGTCAGAAAGG
>CANPDS010000181.1 GCA_947573015.1 uncultured Muribaculum sp. | reverse complement strand
CAATAAAAGACGAAGGGGCGCAGGCTATTTAGATGGTTTTAATCAGTAGTATCGTATCAGCGCACAAGCACCTTGCGTGAACCTACCATATAGACTCCGGGAGCAAGGCCTTCGGTAGCATCGGCCATTCTCACATTCTCGCGGACAATCATGCCCTGAAGATTGTAGACGCTGACAATCGAATCGGCAGTCAGACCATCGGCACGCACATCCTCTATAGCGCTCACACCGGAAATATCAATATATCCGGTATATAGAATCAGATTGGGATATTCAGCATTGGTCATGACGCAAATCACAGGTTCATCATATGCCACATGGAATGTGGTAACACCATTTTCCAATGTGTACTCAGGATCATCACCGTCGCCAACAAGCTCCTCGCCAACAATCTCGCCGGTATCCTCATCAAGAGAGATTTCACCGTAATACCATGTAAACACAGTTTCGGTATCACCGACACGTGCCTGGGCAGAAAGATCAACCTTATCATCAACTACAGCGACATCCACATTGGCCTGATTGCCATAATAGAACGCATCCTCCATACGTGGGAAATCGGCTTTACGCGGCAACGAAGCGAATGTAAAGCGGTTTCCTACCACTACAAGAGCCTGGAGTTTTGACGCAACTGGCGAAAGATCTATCTCACTGAGATTATTGTTGCTGATAAGAAGCTGCTCCAGGTTGGGCAGTCCGCTCACGTCAATATCAGAAAGATTGTTAGAGGAGAGATCAACGCCCCACAACTGCTGGTTGTCGAACTTAACAGATACAATCTGATTGCTGCCAAGCGATGCTGTCTTTAGAAGCGGAGCTTTCGACAGGTCAATGTTAGCAAGCTTACTATTGCTGATAACCAGATTTTCAAGAGCAGGGAATTGAGCAAGATCAATATTATCAACCTCTGAATCATCGATACTCAACTCTCTGAGCTTCTCCTTAGCAGGGTAAGTGATCTTGTCAGCCTCAAGTCCTGTGCCATAAAGTCCGAGCATGATGACATTGGTCATCGGCGATGCATCGAAATCGGCCATACTGATACCGTTGATTGATACGACAGCGATATCAGACGGCTCGTCGTATGTATACATTACCGCCTTTGTTCCTGATACTGCGGGAATATCAGCACTAAATGTAAAGCCCGCGTTGGTAGTGGGATATGCATGGAAATCCTGTCCATCACCACGCCAATCCACATACACATTGCTCACCTTGGTTGTGGTAAATCCAATAGTTGCCTCAGCCGATACCTCATCAACTGTAAATGTGCCGATCACCGTAGTCGGTGCCCCCATAGGGATAACCGCTGTAGTAGAAAGGACATTATCGCCTGTGAAATCAGGGAATGCAGGGTGTGTGATGTGGCACATCACAGGATCACCGTCGATTGTAAGAAAGCGGGTGAGGCCATTGGAAATTGAATAATCCGTGCCTTCAACCAGCACAGTTCCATCATTCTTTACCCATGTAAACTGAGTCTTAGAGCCATTGACCGTCACATATTGTGTGTCGAGAGCGACAGACGGAGCCTTCTGTGCGATGACAATTGGCGACTGAGGTGCATATACGTAATTATCAGGCGCATTGACAAACAGTGGAAGTGTAGCTAATGTAAGATTATTGCCTCTGATGTCGAAAGTAGACAATGCCGGCATATCAGCCTCCGACACGCCTTCAATCTCTACCAGTTCGTTGCCGCTCAAATCAATATAGTCGGCAGCAGTAAGATATGCCACATTGACGGTCTGCAACAGATTGTCTGACATGTCAAGATGACGCATGTTGTCGTAATCCTTGAGTGAGTACTCTGCAATTTTATTGCCCGACAGATCAAGATACTCGCATCCTCGGGTATTTACCAATGTGAATGATGTGAGCTTGTTGTTTGCAGCCTCGATATGTTTGAGGAAGTTTTTCTCGTAGCTTCCGCTCACACCGGTAAGGTCAAGTTTGGAGAAATTATTGTCGGAAAGGTTGAGATAGGCAAGACAACGGTTATTGACAAGATTCAGAGAAGATAGGCTGCAATTACGTGCAGAAAGCCACCGCAACTCTGTGGCAGCCTTAATATCGAGCGTGAGCAGACGCTGCCCATCGAGGTTCAAGGCCGACAGAATTTCATTTTCAGGAAGATAGATGTATACGTAGTATCCAGAAGAAGTACCTGTGATCTCTGTATCGGCTCCATCGGAGGTAACGGTAAATTCCTTAAGATCTCCATCTCCGAAATCGACCATCAAAGTTGCCGGTTTTTCAGCAGATGCACCGTCAATACCAGCCTTGAATGCAACAGCCGCAGTCTTTGATGCAACCATCATATTCACAATCTTAGAGGGCTTGCCCAGATCTTCGGCATTCTTCACCATGAATTTGGTTGTATTGATCGAATAGTCGGACAATTCACTATTGCCGAATTCTACATAAACCGAATCGGGAAGAGTGGTATTGAATGTAAGCTTACCATCGGCCCAGGTGTATTTGTCAGTCTCAACCTCGCTCTCTACCTGACCTAACTCACCAGTCATGACGCGAACATATGTATTTGAGCCATCACGCAACATCTCCGTGAAATCAAGCTCAGAGTTCACTGCACACGACTTTGCAACCTCATAAGGTTGCTGTGCGTAGAAATACTCATAAAGGGTAGTGCGGTCAGCCGGAAGTGTGGCAAAAGTAAAGCGGTTACCTGTGATATCCAGACTCGCGAGCTCCGGATTCTGCGATAAATCGAGGGTCTTAAGCGCGTTCTTACGGAGATAGAGGTTTTTCAACTTGGGATTTTTAGTAACATCTAGTTCCGTAAGCTCATTGCTTGAGGCAGCGAGATAATACAACTCGGGGTTGTGGGTAATATCAAGAGACTTGATCTTGACATTGGGATTCACAGTACCCGATGAATGATCACATAGAAACTCTGCAAGTTTCGGCACCACCGACAAGTCGATTTCCTTAATAGCGCTCTCACTGATGTTAAGATGCCACAGATTTGGCACTACCGACAGATCAAGCGATTCGATAGATGTCATCTCAACCACCAGATTGACCAATGAGGGACAACCTGAGAGATCAAGCTTTGAAATGCACTTTGTAGCATAACAGTCAAGAGCAGCCAGACGTGGATAGTCGGGCTTGAAGTCGGGATCGAGCCAATCAATTATATCTACCTCAAGAATCTGAAGATCAGGCTTTGGTGTGCCTATGATGATAGGAGTCTGCTCAGTACCCTGATTATCGGAAAGATATATGGCCTGAAGCTTTGTATTTGGAGTCAGATCGAGAGATTTCAACTCATTATGCTCAAGGTTAAGGATATCAAGATTGACACACTTACTGAGATCAATATCGGTGATGTAGCAGCCGATAGCGTGGAAGACATCGATCTTGGTAGGATCACCGTAAATCTTTATCTCACCTTTCTCCGAAACTCGACCATAAAGCACCGGTCCATGCCATACACCCTCCTCGTCAAGAGTGGCATAACCGGCCTCAAACTCTTCCAGACCGAATCCCTGATCGATATCATAATATACCCCGGGCTCAGTAGTGCCGATGATAATCGAAAATTTATTGGCCTCACCCAAAGTGGCATAGGCATTTGTCTTGATAGTGATGGCCGGCTCGCCCAAATCAGATGCATCCTGCGCCTGAAGCTCATAGGATAACATTGACGACATAACAGCCATGCACATCATCACATAGCGAAGTATACGCATATTTTTATATCAATTAATTGGTTTATATACAGAACGACAGTTGATTATTCCACAAATACCTTCCGGCTGTGACCATTGACCGAAATGACATAGACACCACGCGACAATCCATCGAGACTGATGGTCATCTCATCGCCTGAAGCATCGGCAGCAAGCACTCTCGCCCCCTGCATGTCTACAACCCCCGTATACAGCATTCGCGCACCACCGACAAACAAGGTATATGCATTCTTCCCGGCAGAGGTCATTATAAGACGGTTGTTGTCAGTGTCGGCAAGCGACGAATCAATTCCGGATGACTCCTTGCGGCGGATCACTTCTTTCAGGCCACCGATCGCATCGAATTTGCCGGCACCCCACTGCACGGGATCTCCAGCACGCACATCCTCATCGACAATAGCTGTAGTCTTTATGATATCCTGCACATCGGCATAAGTAAGATCTGGATCAGCTTCAAGCCAGCAAGCTATGGCGCCTGCTACGAGGGGAGTAGACATCGATGTGCCCGGTTCCTGTTTCCAATAGTTCTCGCGCCCCTCGGAATCGACAGTCTTGGCCTGATACTGCATCAATGAGGATTTAACCTCATCAAGTTCGGTATAATAACGGCTTACCGATGATACAACAGTAGAGCCAGGAGCACAGACTGTAGGCAGATTACGTCCATCATTCAATGTACCGAACGAAGAGAATCCCGTGACTTTGCCGACAGTAAAATAGTCGGGGATAGCCGACTCATAACGCGATGCATATCCATCAAGACAAAGCCACTCGTTGCGGGTATTGTACGATCCTACAACAATCACCTTGGGCGACATAGCCATATCGGATATCGAACCATTGCGTGAGCCATCGTCAAATGACACCTGACCATAATTGGATATCTCGGAAGTCTCGCCGGAGCAGTAGCATTCAACCAAGATACCCTCTTCGGGTATTGTCTGTCCCTCCGCAATCTTCACCTCGAATCCGAGGATATATGTTTCATCAAGGTTGGTATCCTTATTCTGAATTCCGTAATCAATCATGGCGTAATAGCGATTGACATCCGTATCAATCATGCCACCAAGCCCCACCGAGCCATAGAAATACTTGCCGAGATTAGTGTCGACCTTATCATCGGAAGTAACCTGGAATGATTCATCAGAAATATAATAGGCACCTACCCCATCGCCTATGACAGGCATGCGTGAAGCCACTTTATAGTTTCTCTTCTTGTTGTATAGGACAGCCTGAACCTGAAGTTTGGTGGTATCGGATGAATAGATGACGATACGGTCCTGACGCGCTGTAACCGAACCCTCTACCTCCGGATCATATATATAATATGTAGGTGCGATCATGGTCTGCAGCATGTCGTCAGCCGACTTAAGGGTCTTTTTCAGGCATATTTTGAAATCGCCCTCGTTGCCTGCCGATAAGCAGATAATCGGCGGAAGTGGATTTTCAGCAGATTTTGTTGCGGTCCAGTCGAGATATGTGTTCATCAGAGAATTTACATCGTGCGGACCAACATTTGATCCG
>CANPDS010000180.1 GCA_947573015.1 uncultured Muribaculum sp. | reverse complement strand
AGTGCCGGAAGATGATCAAATGGTATCCCTTCCAGCCGATGCACACGGCTGCTTAGCCCATGAGCCTCCACATGACGGTTGATCTCCTCTGCATAGGGTGTTGCACCACCTACTATATACAGCTCAACATCACGAGGCAACAGTTCGAGCGCCTTCACGGCAAGCAATTGATTTTTACGCGACTCGACGGTGCCGACCGTCACTATGTAGCGCTTTGGCAACTGATACCGGCGGCGCACATGCTCCAGCTTTTCCGGAGCAATAGGAGCGGAAAACTGTTCGTGGCATCCCTGGTATATCACATCGATCTTGTGGGCAGGCGTGCCATACATCTCCATGATGTCGCGCTTGGTGCATTCGCTGATTGCGATAACGCGCGTTGCATCGGTGCATGCGCGATGGAATTTATAATCGTAGATACGACAATCGATCGCAGCATAATACTCAGGATAATGGCGGAAGATCAAATCATGGATGGTGACCACAGATGGCATTCCACCAGAACGGATATTGAACGGGAGTTCGCCTGAAAGTCCATGAAACAGAGTGCAACCATCCCTATGAGCCTGCGACGTCACCCCATAACTGCGCCAATAGTGGCGGGCGAAACGGCCGAATGCCGTATCAGGAGTCAGAAGCCTGATGTTATCCTGCCCCAGCAGTGGTGACAGGCGCGGGTTGTCGCGGCGTACCGGCGCATATAGCAGGTAATCGTTGTCAGGATAATATCGCGATAGTGATTCCACCACCAGACGCGAGTAGTTGCCGAGGCCAGTATTATTCTGCACGGCGCGTTTTCCATCATATCCTATTATCATGGCGAGAGAGTTGAGTTGATTCAGATAGTGTCTACAAACTGCATGCGGCTGAAGAGATGCCATAGGGTAATGCCGGCGCTTACAGAGACATTAAGAGAGTGTTTGGAGCCAAACTGCGGTATCTCGATGCAACAGTCGGCCGCATCGACCACAGCCTGATCGACACCTTTCACCTCATGCCCTGCAACAATAGCATAGGGCTGTCCGGCCACAACCTCAAAATCCTGAAGTGGCACACTCCCCTCTACCTGCTCCAGCACACAGATACGGTACCCGAGGCCACGCAGATGGTCGATTGCATCAAGAGTAGAGTCGAAATGCAGCCATGGCACCGAGTCCTCAGCGCCGAGAGCCGTCTTGTGGATTTCGGGCGAAGGGGGTGTGCCCGACACGCCACAGAGCACGACCGATGCCACCCTGAATGCGTCGCAAGTGCGGAATATAGCGCCTATATTGCTGAGACTGCGCACATTGTCGAGTACCATCACCAATGGCAATTTCTCTGCCCGCCGACACTCATCTACTGTCATACGGTGCAGATCCCAAATGCTTTTCTTCTTCATATCCGCAAAGATAGCCCAAATTTCCAACCTCCGGAAATATCTCCTGACAATTAGGTTAATTGTACCGATCAGTCTAATCTGATTTATTGGTCGATTGCTTCTGCATCTTGCGGTAATTGATAAATCCGCGGTGCATCTGCCCCCGATTCCATCATTCTCTAATAATTGCTAACGGAGGGCGGAAGGTATATCGGCAGCAGAGCCCCATGTAGAACGGTCAAGATTGCGGTATGATATGGCTTCGGCCATGTGCGGCACAAGTATCGGGGCTGATGCAGCCTCATCGACACTCATGGATCCGGCAGTATGCTCATCGGCTGATAGGCGAGAGGCATAGTCGAGATCGGCAATCGTGCGTGCCACCTTGCGGATACGGTCGTAGGCGCGTGCCGACATGTCGAAACGCTTCATGGCCACCTCAAGCACCTTCATACATTCAGCATCGAGCGATGCATACTCATCGAGCAATCGTGGAGTCATCTGTGCATTACAATGCACACCCATTACCCCACGGTAGCGCCAGTTCTGTATCGAACGCGCCCGTACTACCCGCTCACGTATGGCGGCACTCGGCTCGCCCGGCGACGTATCGGCAAGCTCCTCAAACGGCACCGGCATAATCTCCACCTGCAGGTCTATACGATCCATCAGCGGTCCGGATATGCGCCCCAGATATTTGGCCACCGCACCCGGAGCACATGTGCATGGCTTGGTAGGATGATTGTAATAACCACACTGGCAAGGATTCATCGAAGCCACAAGCATGAATCCGGCCGGATAATCTATAGAATAACGCGCACGAGCTATGGTGATATGTCCATCCTCAAGAGGCTGGCGCATCACCTCAAGCACCTGACGTGAAAATTCAGGAAACTCATCGAGGAACAACACTCCGTTGTGGGCAAGCGAGATCTCGCCCGGGGCCGGATTGGCGCCACCTCCCACAAGAGCCACCGGCGATATGGTGTGATGCGGAGAGCGGAAAGGACGCGTAGTCATCAGCATCGACCCACGACGGAGCTTCCCGGCCACAGAGTGTATCTTGGTAGTCTCCAGGGCTTCCTGCAACGTGAGGGGTGGCAATATCGACGGCAGGCGCTTCGCCATCATTGATTTTCCGGCACCCGGAGCACCAACAAGCAATATATTGTGTCCGCCTGCGCATGCCACCTCGAAAGCACGCTTTACATTCTCCTGCCCTTTTACTTCCGAGAAATCATAATCAAAATCTGACTGAGCGCGGCCAAACTCCTCGCGGGTATTGATCACCGTGGGCTGCAACCCTCCGCCATCGGCGAAAAATCCCATCACCTCACTGAGGTTGTCCACGCCATACACTTCCAGATTATTGACCACCGCGGCCTCGGTAACATTCGCACGTGGAAGTATCAGCCCTTTGAACCCGCACTCACGAGCCTTTATGGCCATCGGAAGCGCACCCCTGATGGGGAGCACCGACCCATCGAGCGACAGTTCTCCCATTATCATGTAGCGCGACATGTCTCCGCCAGGAATCTGCTCGGATGCGGCAAGCACACTGAGCGCTATCGGCAGATCATATGCCGCACCCTCCTTACGCACATCGGCAGGAGCCATGTTGACTACCACAGCACGATGAGGCCATTTCATACCACACTGCGCCAAAGCGGTCTGAACACGCTGAAAACTCTCTTTTACCGCTGTATCGGGAAGACCTACCAAACTGAAACCGACGCCCTGATGCACCGACACCTCTATTGTCACCACAATAGCATCAATGCCCTGCACCGCCGCACCATATGTCTTTATAAGCATAGCGAGGAGAATTAAAGTTTTAGGAATAAGGTATATCCTCAGATATTCCTTGCATGTATGCGCCGGCGCAATGAATCGCGTGCCACCGACGGACTTGTGCCACGATACACCTGCTGTCCGAGACTGTCGCACAATATCCAATAAGGCAACCGTGGTATGTCAAGATCAACGAACTGAGGATTGGCTGTGCCCCCCGGCACCCATACCTGTGCCCAGGCAGTAGTGTCTGAGCGCCAGTTGTGCATCCATGTGGTTGTGTCGGGAGCCATCGATACCTCAAGCACCTTGATACGGCGCTTTGGAAGAGAATCTATAAGCACACGCATCACACGGTCAACCGTGTCGCGACGCTCTCCCCTGCCTCCCGAGAAGTAGAGCAGCGAGTAGCTTGTGCGTCCCGGATAATAATTCTCCATCTCTCCGTGGGCACCATAGAGATTGAACGATTTCACCTTTCCCTCAAGAGCGGCAGAGTTCAGTCGCGACACCATACGCCGATATCCGGCCACAAGAGCATCAGGCCGGGCCGACGGCGCTATCAATGCGAATATGCTGTCGGCAACCGACTGACGGTCGACTGCATAGAAAGCGGTCAGCATCAGCGCCGCCGACTGTATGGCATCCTTATGGGCATCGACATATCGTAGTATGGCATTATTGCCCTCGCCATGATCATCGCTTCGCAACGCCTCATGATTCTCGCGCAGAAATTTGGCCCACTCCTCGGAGGGGGTGTTGCCTTTGATCTGCACATTGTATGGATTATCGACATCAAACACACATTTCAGAGTCTGGCCATTGCGCACCAGCATGCGGGCTATCATCTTGCCATCGGCAGTAGTCAGGTGGGCCAGTGTATAATCTTTCGATATACCCTCGACAGAAAACTTTCCGTCGATAGCCTGTACAGGAACCGTAGTCACGCCACCCCCAGCCTCATACACAAGCAGCAGCCCACGGGTGCCAAGTCCATCGACCACACCCTCCACACGAAAAGTATCATCGTCGCCACAAGCCCACAACTGGAGCGCGGCAATCACTGTAAATAAAATCCGGATAGTACGTCGCATATCACACAAAGGTACAGAATATGCCACAAACTATCCCAATACCGCGCATATTTTTTCATCGATCCAATCCGGCAACCCGACATGACGACCTACATTTTAGAACATTCGGACAAAAATATAGCGAAACTGCATTCATCTGAAGCATTAAAGTTTATTAACTTTGCATTCACTATACACATATCGCCTGTGCAACGCAATCTACTACATATTACCATATCGCTCTGCCTCACAGTTATCGCCGCGATCATGTCGGCGCCACCCGTATCCGCGCAGATCATATCGCCCACGAAAGAAGATGTGCTCAGTGCCGACAGTGTGAAGCATGCATTCGAGGATGCACCATATTTCAGCCTCTATAAGGACAACTATTTTGTATTCGGCCCGTCAATCGGCCCACGCCCTACCAAGCAGAACACCAACGTAAAATTTCAGCTCTCCATAGCTCAGCGCCTCACCAAAAGCGTGCTTCCGGGCGGCTCATACCTATATCTGTTCTACACACAGAAATGCTTTTGGAATGTACTTGAGGAATCATTTCCGATGACCGACCTCAACTTCAATCCCGGCATCGGACTTACACGCCCTATTTTTGTAAAAAACCGCTTCATAGGCAAGCTCACTTTCGTGCTGGAGCATGAGAGCAACGGACGCGACTCCACACAGAGCCGATCATGGAACCGAATCTCGCTCGCGGCCAATATCCTCATCGACCCCAAGATCATGATATATGGAAAATTCTGGATACCGTTTATCGACGGTCAGAACAACCGCGACCTGCTCAACTATGTCGGCATATACTCTTTCGGCATAAGCTACATCCCATTCAACGACCGTATGTCGGCCTCACTGTTGATGACAAAGCGCAAGGGCTGGAACTTCAACTACAACACCGTGTTCGAGATGAGCTACAAGATAGGCCGACAAAGCAACCAGTATCTATTCCTGCAATACTACAACGGCTACGGCGAGGGTCTGCTCGACTACAAGCAGTTCAAGTCGCAGCTCCGCATAGGCTTCGTGATCAAGCCTCGCTTCT
>CANPDS010000179.1 GCA_947573015.1 uncultured Muribaculum sp. | reverse complement strand
CTGCGGCCATAGCTGATGCGCAGACCACGACGGTCGAGCAGAGTGCCGTAGTCCGAGTTAAATCCTCGCAGCGCCACCCATTGCCCGTCGGCAGTCTCCATCCCCCACCAGTCGGCAGAGCAGCCTCGGCCCTCCTTCATGCCGGGCAACGCACAGCGCATCTCCACGGCAAATGTCTCCAACGCCACATCGGGCACCGCCACAACCGTGTCGGACCCACTGTAATACCGTCGGTTGGCGGCACCTTTGGGCCATGCGGCGCTCCATGCCATGACGGCCACGAGGAGCGATAGCGAGAAAGCGCGGACAGACATATCGGAGAGCTTGATCGGTCAGTGGGTGTTGATTACGGATGATGGCGAGGAGATCAGCGCATGAAGCGTGGCGCGAGGAAGAACAGGCCGAACGACAGGCCGAAGTTCCACCGATGGCCCGGAGTGTCGAAATAGTTGACATAGCCCGACAGCTGCGCGAAAGGGAGGGCATATGTGGCCTTGATCTCACCCATGAAGCGAGGAGAGCTGAACCAGTCGCCGTAGGCCACCCCCGGCATCCCGTGTCCTGAAGCGTAGACCACTGCGGGGAGCACCTCGCGCCATGGCATGAAGCAATGCACCTCGCCACGCAGTTGCAGCAGCCCTACGGGATTCCACACCGGCACTATGCCCAGAGTGGTGAACTGACGTGCACGGAACCTGGTGTTGAAATATCCATACGAAGCCGCCGTAGGGCGGAATGCCGGCAGCATCACCTCGGTGGCCGTATAGGTGTCGAACGGCCTCTGCGTGGAGGCTACAGTAGTGGTGGTGAGTCCCAGATACAGCTTACGTCCGAGGCTCCAGTAGCGCTCAAACTCAAAGTTGCCCTGCAACCACCATTTTCCTGAATGCCCCATCGAGGCCGCACGGTCATTGGCAGGGAAATAGCGGTAGCCGCCATACACGCCCAGCCCACCGGCACGCAGCCGCATGCCTCCGGTAGGGGCCGAAGCATTGTCGAGGGTGTTGCGCTCGTAGTATGCGCGTGCCTGACCGAGAGTGAGCGTCAGACGGTCGCGGTCGACAGGCACCACCACCAGCCCGTCGTAGAAGCGGTGGCTCAGACGCCCTATGCCGGCAGAGACCACCATCTTGCCGTTGCGCCCAACGGCCATGCCGTAGTTAAGACGCAGAAATGATTCGGCATCGGTGACGAGCGTGGAGCCCTCGTCGTAGAATATGCGGTCGTTGTCATACTGCTTGGTGCGCGACACCACCCCCTGCAATTCCAGATAGGAGGGCACGGCGCTCTGCATCGACACCCTTGCGCTGGCCATCGCCGCCATATAGCTCTGCCCTATCCAGCCGTCGACGTTGATGGTGAGCGAATGATAGTCGAGGGTGGAATATCCGGCCGAGAGAAACACCATGGAGTTGGTGGCCGAGGTGATGTAGCCCCCCATGCCGAGGTTGAACTTATTTTTCACATCAGCCTCCATTTCGAGCGTGAACAGCCCAGTCGAGTCGTCATACACGGCTTTCGGCACAAGATTGCGCAGCTTACCGGTGGAGATCACACGATAGTAGGCATCCTTGGCGCGTGCCAGCCCGAATGTGTCGGCCTGATCATGGGTGAATGCATAGCGCAGGAAATCATTCTGCGACGCTGTGCCCCCCGACACGCTCACGGAGTCGAAGCGCACATAGGGTGTGGCCGACTTGAACACCTCGCGGCGCAGGGTACGCGCCTCGGCAGGCACTCGCGCGGATATGCGCGTCTTTATGGAGTCTATCATCGACATGGCCTTGTCATATCCGATGCGGCATATGGCAGGGGCCTGCGGAAAGTCGAGCAGCCCGAACTGCTGCACGGGCACACGTATCTTTATACCCTCTCCGGCAGGGAGCGAATAGTCATTGTTCTGGATGATCATATCCTCCAGCTGCTGAAACATGTTGTTCTTGTCGGGCTTGGTGTCGGGGGCACTAACATCCACGCCGATCATTATGTCGGGGGCGAAGTCAGAGCGCATCACATCCACCGGAAAGTTGTCGTAGATACCACCGTCGTACATCAGCACGCTGTCGATCTCTATCGGCTCGAACACCATCGGAAACGACATCGAGGCCCTTATGGCATCGCCCAGCGAGCCGGAGCGCATCACCACCTTGTGCTTGTGGTAGACATCCGACGCCACGCAGCGGAACGGCACGAACAGACGGTCGAAGTCGCCTCCGCACTGCGCTGAATAGCGTGCGAAAAGGTCCATGAACGCAAAATTCATGGGGAGCGGATTGATCAGCGACGTTGGCAGTATGCCTGCCATGGAGGTGGAGTCGCTGCGGCCTATATTGAGATTGACCATGCGCGGCGTGGGATCCTCCTTGGCATAATAGTAGACATAGGCCGGATCGATCACCCCCGTCGACCAGTAGGCAAACTCCTTTGAGAGCAGCAGCTCCATCATCTCGTCGGTAGTGAATCCGGCGGCATACAGTCCGCCGATTATCGCGCCCATCGACGTGCCTGCGATATAGTCGATAGGGATATCGTTCTCCTCAAGGGCGCGTATCACCCCGATATGGGCTATACCCTTGGCTCCACCTCCGCTGAGCACGAGGCCCACCGACTGCGGTCGGGCGGCGGCTACGGCAGCAGTGGCGCCTGAGGCGGCGCCGATAAAGCCCCACCATGCCCATACCATGGCAAGCAGCAGGGCCACGCAGCGACGGGGCCTGACCGATAAGGCGTCAGGTGCCTTACCCCGGCCACAGGCACGATGCGTCTCAGCGCAGGCCATCGGAGATGAATGAGTCCTTGAATCCTATGAAGTAGAGCACACCGTCGAGGCCTATCGTCGACAGGCTCTGTCCGGCCGTGGCCTTTACCTTGGGCTTGGCATGGTAGGCTATGCCCAGACCGGCGGTGGTGAGCATCGGCAGGTCGTTGGCGCCGTCGCCCACGGCGATGGTCTGAGCGATGTTGATATTCTCCACCTGCGCTATCAGACGCAGAAGCTCGGCCTTGCGGGGACCGTTGACAATGGGGCCGAGGTGGCGCCCGGTGAGCTTGCCGTCGACTATCTCAAGCTCGTTGGCATACATGTAGTCGAAGCCATATTTCTGCTTCAGATAATTGCCGAAATAGGTGAATCCGCCCGACAGTATGGCCGTCTTGAATCCGGCGCGTTTCAGCACCTCCATCATGCGGCCCATCCCCTCGGCGATGGGAAGGTTCTCGGCGATGTCGCGCATCACGCTCTCATCAAGCCCTTTGAGCAGACCGACGCGCTCGCGGAAGCTCTCGTCGAAGTCGATCTCTCCGCGCATGGCACGCTCGGTGATGGCCTTTACCTGATCGCCAACGCCGGCACGCATGGCAAGCTCGTCGATCACCTCGGTCTCGATAAGCGTGGAGTCCATGTCGAAACATACCAGACGGCGGCAGCGGCGGTACATGGTGTCCTCCTGCAGGGAGATGTCGAAATTCTCGGTCGACGACAGACGCATGAACTCGCTCTGCATGCTGCTGATGTCGCGCGGATTGCCTCGCACTGAAAATTCCACACAGGCCTTGGCCGCACCCTCCTGCTTGGTCTCGTCGAGAGGCACACGACCCGTGAGGCGCTGTATGCTGTCGATATTGAGCTGCTGCTCGGCGATGATCGAGGTGACGGCGGCGATCTGGCGTGCTGTGAGCTGACGCCCCAGGATGGTCACGATCCAGCGGTTCTTACCCTGCATGGTCACCCACTCCTCATATTCGCCCACCGGCACCGGTGTGAAGCGTATCTGCACATTAAGCTCTGAGGCCTTGAAGAGGAGATCCTTCATGAGGTTGCCGGAAAGCTCGCCCGAGGTCTTGAACAGCAGACCCAGCGAGAGAGTGTGGTGTATATCGGCCTGGCCGATATCGAGTATCGACGCATCGTAGCGTGCGAGGATATCGGTGAGCGCGGCGGTGACACCCGGACGATCGTAGCCCGAGATGTTGACAAGTATCAGTTCGGTAGACATGTGAGAGATTGATTAGGATAGTATAGATGTAGATGGTGTCAGCCCCCTACCACTCTGAATGGAAGCGCACAAGACCCTCCATCGGGGTGCGCAGCACGAGTGATATCTTGGTGTCGAGGGCGGCGGCGGCCTCGTCGAGCACCGGGCGGTAATGATATGCTATGGAGCCTACGAAAGCCACCGGCAGATCGCGGTAACGGTCGTACTGGGCCACATTGCGCACGAAAAACGACTTGAACTCGTTGAGCACCAGACGGTGTATGGCTGGCTCCTCGATATTTTTCAGCAGAAACGGAGTCACGCTCGCCAGAAACCGGTTGGGCATCGGCTCCTTGTAGACGCGGCGCAATATGGCGCCCGAATCGAGATTGTACTCATCAAGAAAACGGTCGCACAGCTCGCGCGGAAGCTGATGCTTGAGCACATCGCCGATAAGGTGACGCCCAAGCACGGCGCCGCTCCCCTCATCGCCAAGTATATAGCCCAGCGGACTTATGTGGTCCTTGATCAGGGTGCCGTTGTAATAACCCGAGTTGGCCCCGGTGCCAAGTATGCACGCTATGCCGCATTCGCGCCCGAAAAGCGCCCGGGCAGCTCCGAGCAGATCGGAATGGGCCTCGACAGTAGCGGCCGGTATGTTGGCGCGGATAGCGCGGCGCACCGTGCGGCACACATCCTCATCGACGCATCCGGCGCCGTAGAAATATACCTCCGTCACCTCTCGTGCCATATCGCCAAGCTGCAACATCAGCTCATCGTCGATATACTGCGATATCTCCTCTTCGGTAAGTATCAGCGTATTAATTCCGGAGGTGAATATCTGCTTCACCACCTTTCCGGCATCGACCAAAGCCCACTCGACCTTGGTGCTGCCACTGTCGGCAATCAGTTTCATTTCCTTATACTATTTTCTAACCGCAAAGTTAGCAATAATTGACGAAATAATATACGATAATATCACCATCCCGTTCTGTTCCGTTTCACGGAGGTGTAAACACCGGGAAACAAACCGAAACAAGCGTTCCACCCCGTTTACATGTTTCTGAAACGAAACAATCCCCCTGCCCTATGCAGTGTCCACCTCCCACTCCCTACTGCCGGATCTCTGCCGCCGATCGGAAAACGAATGCTTAAAAAACGTTAACCATTGGAAAATTCACCATTGCTTTATTGCACGAATTAAAAATCAATATGTATATTTGCAACATATTTTACAACACACGACATTATCATAATATAACGGAACACACCCACACCTTCCCGGAATATACAGGATAATGCCGGAGGGGAGACATACGTCTGTCAGGAAAAAACACAGCCGCATACATCATACAAGCATGTAGCGGAATTTAGAGGGTGTTTAATACT
>CANPDS010000178.1 GCA_947573015.1 uncultured Muribaculum sp. | reverse complement strand
CACTATGGCCAGCGGAATGCCCACGATGGAGAATCCGATACAGTAGAACACTGCGGCGCAGGCGGCGATTAGCAGCTGCCCGCGGAAATAGCGGTTCATGCTGTCCTTCATGTCGTCCTCGACCTTGTAGACAACCTTGCGGTAGCGCATCGGCACGAGATGGCGCAGGTTGGTCATGAGCGTCGGGTAGTCGATCAGTATGAAGATCACTTATACGAATGTCAGCAGCCATTCGAGCGTGTGGAGCAGAAACCCGATGGTTGCGGCTACGAAAGTGGTGCCACGGTTGAGGAGCGCCTGGAGGTGTGAGTCGTTGAGGATGTCGTTTAGGTCGATCGACGCGGCCCATTTTCTCACCGGTTCGATGATATTTTCGGGAACGAATGGCACCGGAGTGTCGCTTCCGGCCGTGTGGCGCAGCATCTGCTCAAGTTGTTGCACTTCATCGATTATCGAAGGCACGAATATGTGTCCGAGCAGAATTATGATTGCAGTCACGGCTGTGATGGTGAGCAGCGTGGGGATTATGCGTCCCTTGATATGGAGTATCTTTTGCAGAAGTTCCACTATCGGCTCAAGGAGATAAGCTATCAGGCATGCCACACAGAATGGGAGCAGCACGTTGCGCAGACTGTTTATCAGCCATATGGCACCGGCAAGGAGGAGTGCGCCAGCAAGTATGCGCACCACACGGTCGAATGTATATGGACGTTGAGAGGTTGGCATGGCTCAGGGATAGCTCATATCGTTATGGAATCAATGTGCGGCGGTGAGCACGAGGTAGACCATGTAGGCCACATAGAGCGCCACGAGTATGGCTCCTTCAACGCGTGATATCACCTTCCGGCCTATCACAGCCCCGAACAGAAGCACCAGAAGCGATCCGGTGACGAGAGTGCCGAAGTCAATAGCGGTGATATTACCGGCATTGAGCGGCTTTATTGTGGCGCAGAGACCGATGATGAAGAACACGTTGAATATGCATGCTCCCACCACGTTGCCGAGCGCGATCGACGGTTGCTTCTTGATGGCCGCGATGACCGATGTCGACAGGTCGGGTACTGAGCTGCCGATCCCCACGATGGTGAGGCCGATCAGCGCTTCCGACATGCCGAGGCGCTTGGCCAGTCCGGATGCGCCGTCAACGAGCCACTGTCCTCCGAAGACGAGTGCAGCCAAGCCGCCTATTATGCATATGGCGGCGAGCCACGGTTTCATTTGCCGTGACTGGTCGGCGGTGGTGGCCTCGGCTTTCTCCACGCTCTTCTGCTTAGGTAGGGAGGCCGCCTGTGGAGCCTTGGCTATAGGGTGTGTCGCCGGACGCTTCACCATTGCCATAGTGTAGCACATGAAGATCACGAAGAGCGAGAGGAGCATCAATCCGTCGGTGCGGTTGACGATGTCGAGCGTAGTGCCATCGACCAGACGGTCGTCACCGCAGATGAACAGTGCTACCGACGATAGTGCCAGCATCGGCAGATCCTTGTAGGCCATCTCCGAACTGATGGATATCGGGGCTATCAGAGCCACGATGCCTATCACAAGAGTTATGTCGAACAGGTTGGCCCCTACGATATCGCCAAGGGCCAGTTCGGGCTTGTCGGCGAGCGTAGAGATGAAGCATACCACGAAATCGGGTGTCGACGAACCGAACGCCACCACTGTAAGGCCTATCACCAGGCTTGATATTCCGAAACGTTTGGCAACCGATACGGCTCCGTCGGTAAGATAATTGCCTCCGGCGATGATCAGCACCAGACCGATGATTACGAAAAGTATGTCGTGAAACATTGTAGTGTGAGATTAGAAGTTGTTGTTTGATTTTATAACATTGCCAGAGCCTTAAAAGATTAAGAGTTTGTTTTTAAATATTAAGGAACTTGTTTTAAACAGTTTCTAAATAGTGGTGATTGACGATTTGGCTATGAATGGAATGATTGCTAACTTTGGGGTATGGAGCAGAAAATAGATCTCGACAACGCGGAGTTTCAGAATGTGTGGAAGCTTGTGAGCTATACCCGGCGCTCGGTGTTCATGACCGGCAAGGCGGGCACAGGCAAATCGACATTCCTAAAATATATATGCAGCCACACACGTAAGAAGCATGTGGTGCTTGCTCCGACAGGCATCGCTGCCGTCAATGTGGGCGGACAGACACTCCATTCTTTTTTCAAACTTCCATTCAAGCCCCTCCTTCCCGATGATCCTGAATTTTCGCCACGAAGCATACGCAAGCGTCTCAACTACGGTGGCGATAAGGTGAAGTTGCTCCGTGAGGTGGAGCTGATAATCATTGACGAGATATCGATGGTGCGTGCCGACATAATCGACTTTGTCGACAAGGTGTTGCGCACCTATACGGGCAATATGCGCGAGCCTTTCGGCGGCAAACAGCTGCTCCTCGTAGGCGACATATTCCAGCTTGAACCGGTGGTGACTGCCGACATGCGCGACATACTCGCGCGATATTACAGGCAGAATTATTTTTTCAATGCCCATGCTTTCGAGCAACTGGCCGTGGTGCCGATAGAGTTGCGCAAGGTCTACCGGCAGAACGATGCCGGATTTATCTCCCTGCTCGATCGCGTGAGGGTAGGGCGTCCGGCGCGTGAGGATATCTATTGCCTCAACAGCCGTCTGGTGGGTAGTGACGTTGATGAGGCAGATAGCGGCAAGATGACCATGACCCTTGCCACGCGCCGCGATATGGTCGACTCTATCAATACCCGCCATCTTCATGAACTCTCCACTCCTGAGGTGACATACTATGGCGAGGTGAGTGGCGAATTTCCCGAAAGTTCGCTGCCTAACTCGATGGAACTTACGCTTAAGGTCGGTGCGCAGGTTGTGTTTATAAAAAATGATGTGGAGCGGCGCTGGGTCAACGGCACTCTGGGCCGTGTCTACATGGCCAGTGACGATGTGCTGATGGTAGAGACTGAAAATGGCGAGAAGCATGCCGTGGCGCCGACCATTTGGGAGAATATCCGCTATACCTACGATGAGAAGAGCAAGAAGGTGGTGGAGGAGGTGCTCGGCACCTTCACCCAGTATCCATTGCGTCTGGCATGGGCGCTTACCATCCACAAGAGTCAGGGCCTGACATTCAGCAACGTTAAGATCGACCTTGGCGAAGGTGCTTTCAGCAGCGGTCAGGCATATGTGGGGCTGAGCCGTTGCCGCTCGCTTCAGGGGCTGGGGCTGGTAAGCACCATCAACGAGCGCGACATCTTTGTCAATCCTGCCATCGTGAGGTTCAGTACCACGTTCAACGACACCGCTCTGATCTCCTCCGCACTCGACGATGCGCGTGCCGACGATGAGTATGCTCATGCGCTCACTGCCGTGCGCGACGGGAAGCTCGCCGAGGCTTTTACCCACTTTATAGAGGGCCTGCGTTGCCGCAATGAGCTTGGCAATGAGCTGATGATGCGTTTTGCCCGTCGGCAATTACTGCATGCCGACATGCACGGGCCTGAGGTGGAGCGTCTGCGCGGACTGCTTGATGAGGATGCTCGTCGGTTTGCCGGCCTGGCGAGGGAGTATGTGGCTATGGGCGACGAGTGCCGCCGTGAGGGTATGGATCCTACTCCGGTGATCGCCAACTACAACAAGGCGATTGACCTGCAGCCCGGTTGCCTTGGTGCATGGATGGGCAAGGGGCATACATATTTCGACTCCGGTGCCTACGGCGAGGCTGTCGATTGTTTTGAACATGCGGCTGTCATCTGTTCTGGCGCAGAGGGAGATGAGTCTGAAAATGTGGCATTTATGGCGGCATTCATGGCCGGTCAGTCGCATCATCGTCTGGGCAACCTCACCGATGCTCTCGACCGTTATCTGAAGGCAGAGGGTCTCGACGACGCCAACGCACAGCTCCATGAGCGTATGGCCGATCTGTATGAGTCGGTAGGCGACGAGGCCGAGAGCCAGCGCCATCGCGACGTTGCCGGCAAGTTGCGCCGTAGCCGCAAGCGCCGTCAGTGACCGGGGTGTAGCACCAGCGTAGGTGGCCGGGGGCTCCTTTCATGGCGCCGTTAATATGCGCAGACATTGCACAGACGCAAAATTTTGCTATTGAGTAGAGTTTTTGTATATTTGGAGCGAAAATCCGCCAACAGTTTGAAGCATTGATCATGGAGCGGATGCGCCAAGGTGCGTCCTTACGTGATGAAACGGAGTGGTATCAGCTGGATAGTTGCAGATTTTACGGAATGAAGCTAATTCATTTTTAATTACCATAAAAAATACAAGTGAAACGATTATTGATTGGCGTAACTGCGGTGGGAGTGCTGTCGGTTACGGGTCAGCAGGTTATGGCACAGACTTCGGGTGTGGCGACAACATCGCAAGTGGCACTGAGGGCTACTTACAGTCAGCCGGCGACAAATTGGGAGGAGGAGGCCTTGCCCCTCGGTAATGGATATATGGGTGCCATGGTGTTTGGCGACGTATTTAACGAAGTGGTGCAGACCAACGAGAAGACCATATGGTCGGGTGGTCCCGGTGAGGATGCCAACTACGACGGCGGCCACAAGCATAGCAAAGCATCGGTGCACAGTGCGCTTAAGGATTTCCGGCGCACTCTTCAGGACAATATGAGCGCTTTCAGCGCGGCGCATGCGCCCGGTAGCCTTGCCAATTATCCCGGCAATGACAATTACTATGACTCAAAAGCTTCATTTGGCGACTATGACGGTTCCGGAAAATATCTCAATGCCCTCCTTGGCACAAAGGATCATTTCGGATCATACCAGACTTTGGGGGAGATACATCTTGATGACACCGGATTTCCATCGATAGTGACCGAGTCGATATGGACCAACTATGACAATAATGTCGGATCAAGCGAGGTGATAAAGAGCGCATTCGACGGCAACACCTCCACCAAGTGGTTTTCAGAGAAGCATGATGGCCGCACCTTCCCTGTTGACATCACGTGGGAATACACAAAAGCTCCCGAAGTAAGAGGGTACTATATCGGTTCGGGCAACGACATGCCTGTGCGCGACCCTAAATCATGGACGCTCTACGGCTCGGCCGACGGCAAGGAATATGTGGCCATCGACACCCAGTCGGGCACTTTTTGGACCGATGATGAGCGAAAAACCAAGAAATATTTCAAACTTTCGCAGCCTGTCGACGGATACAAATATTTCAAGCTCTCCATCACCGCGCTTCAGGGCGCCGGACAGAAGCCGCAGCTTAGCGAGATCGAACTTGAACTCGGTGGCCGCGACTATTCCGGCTACTCACGCACGCTCGATATCGACGATGCCGTGCACTACATCAACTACAGCATAGGCAGTGCCGACTACACACGCGAGTACTTCATGAGCTATCCCGACAATGTGTTGGTGATGCGTCTCACATCGACCAAACCGTTCTCGCGCCGAATCAGTGTGGAGACTCCCCACAGCGACTACAACCTTACGGTCAATACCGACCATCAGATAGTGCTCACCGGATGGCCAACCCCTGTGAGCAGTGTGCGCAAGCGCGAGAACGACAACT
>CANPDS010000177.1 GCA_947573015.1 uncultured Muribaculum sp. | reverse complement strand
GTTTTGTTTCCATGTCTGATGCTAGGAATATACTGGATCTCTGGATATTACAATCAGGTGTTTCTAAAGTCGCGCTCAGAGGAGCTTGGCACCACACTTATGTCGGCTTTCACCGGAACATTGATTTTTTTTATGCTTGCATTGGTCAATAACGGTGTGAAAGGTCGTATGACCATGTATTTGGATATATGCTATTTGTGGGGCATCATGTTTGTCATGGTCTATAGCGGTAGGGCTATGGTCACTGCATATATCCGGCGCAAGGTATATCATGGGCGCTGGATGCGCAATGCCATGGTAGTCGGTTCCGGTCCAAAAGCAGTCGGGATGGAACTTCGTCTGCGTAAGGAAAGCCCGTGGAGTGGTATCCGTATACTCGGTTGCCTGTCGCCAGATGAGGATATCGCCCTGCATGCGCGTGTGCGTTCGCTTGACTGCCTTGTGGTAATGCCGCAGGAAGAAGGGCGCAAGGCCACGCTCGATATATTGTGTCGTGTGCTGCCTCTTGGCATTGATGTGCTTACGCCTCCTGATCTTTATACCATGCTGACCTCGCAGATGCGTATTGATAAGATTGCTGGTGAACCATTGGTAAATATCGGCCACGCTCGAGCCTCTGAGTCGACCCTCAACGAGAAGCGCCTATGTGATGTGATCCTTGGCTCTCTGGGACTGTTGGTCAGCCTTCCTGTCATATTGGCACTGTCGTTGGCCATACGGTGGGATTCGCCGGGACCGGTCATCTTCCGGCAGGAGCGCATCGGTAAAAATAAGAAACCATTCATGATATATAAATTGCGCTCGATGAGGCGTGATGCTGAGGAGGTGGGTCCAAGGTTGAGTATGCCGGGCGATAGCCGGGTGACACGCGTTGGGCATTTCATGCGCAAATACCGACTTGATGAGTTGCCGCAATTCTGGAATGTGGTGCGTGGCGACATGTCGCTTGTCGGTCCGCGTCCGGAGCGTGCGTATTTCGTGGAAAAGATAATGGAGCGTGCCCCTTATTATACGCTTTTACAGCAGGTGCGCCCCGGATTGACATCACTCGGTATGGTGAAATACGGTTATGCCAGCGATGTTGACTCTATGCTTGAGCGCCTGAAGTACGATCTTATGTATCTTGAGAATATATCACTGTCTACAGATTTTAAAATAATGATATATACGGTGAGGACCGTTCTTACCGGAAAAGGAGTATGAAAGCAGCGATACAACATATAGCCCAGAAAAGTAACTCATGGTTCATGCGCCTGCTGATGTGGCGTGAGAAGCATATTCAGGAGAAGAATTTTGTACTTTTCCTTGCTCTCATCGTGGGTGTTATCTGTGGATTCGCAGCCCTTGCGTTCAAGTGGCTTATACATTATATATCTTCATCCCTGTTGCTCAACATAGATATCACCGGAGGCAACTATCTTTATCTCATATATCCTCTTATAGGTATAGTGATAGTTAGTTGTTATGTGCGCTATGTGGTGCGGGATGATATATCTCACGGTGTAACCAAGGTGCTTTTCTCCATATCGCAGAACAAGAGCCGGTTGAAGCCTCATAACTGCTATACATCTGTTGTGGCGGCTTCGATCACCATAGGATTTGGCGGTTCGGTAGGGTCGGAAGGTCCGATCGTCTATACCGGTTCGGCTATAGGCTCCACGCTTGGCCAGATGTTCCGCCTGTCACCGCGTCTGCTGATGATATTGGTCGGGTGTGGGGCAGCAGCCGGTGTGGCCGGAATTTTCAAGGCGCCGTTATCGGGAGCGCTGTTTACTTTGGAGGTGCTGATGCTCGACCTTACAACTGTGTCGGTGATGCCGCTTCTGATATCCTCCGTATCGGCTGCATCTGTGGCATATATATTCACTGGCTATGATGTGCAGTTCTTTTTCACGCAGAGTGAGAATTTTCTTACCGTGCGTATTCCGTTCGCCATATTGCTTGGAGTGATATGCGGGTTTGCCTCGCTCTATTTCATACGCGTGATGGCGATGATGGAGGGATTCTATGGTAAGATAAAAAACCGATGGGTGCGTGCATCGATCGGCGGTAGCATACTGGCGGTACTTATCTTCATTTTCCCACCTCTATATGGTGAGGGATATGATCTGATTACTTCGATGATCAATGGCGATACTGCTTCTGTAGTGGATGGCTCGATATTTTATGCCGACAGAAATGTGGCATGGGTCATCGGACTGTATATAGCAGGGCTATGTCTGGCCAAGGCGTTCGCCACGTCATCGACCAATGGTGCCGGTGGAGTAGGTGGTACATTCGCTCCATCGCTCTATATGGGATGCATGACCGGCTTCTTCTTTGCCTATGTGCTCAATCATATGGGGCTTGGCTTTGAACTTTCGGTAAAGAATTTCGCTCTTATGGGCATGGCAGGAGTGATGTCGGGAGTGATGCATGCTCCACTTATGGCCATATTCCTTACCGCCGAGCTTACTGGAGGGTACGATCTTTTTCTGCCATTGCTGATTGTGAGCACCATTTCTTACGGAACTATCAAGGTGTTTGAGCCCTACAGTATATATGCTATACGTCTTGCCAAGCGTGGCGAACTTCTCACGCATCATAAAGACAAGTCTGTGCTACGCCTCCTTAAGATCAACAATGTCATTGAGAACGACTTCAAGCCTGTGCATCCTGAAATGAATCTTAAGCAGATGGTTGATGTGATATCGCAGTCATCCCGCAATCTATTCCCTGTGCTTGATTCCGAGGGACGGCTGATGGGGATAGTGCTGCTCGATGATATCAGGAATATCATGTTCAGGCCTGACCTATATAAGAAGATGTTTGTCAACAAGTTCATGACCACTCCACCGGCCACCATACAGATTGGAGATACTATGGAGAGCGTGATGAAGACGTTCGACCGCACCGGAGCATGGAATCTTCCAGTGGTCGAGGAAGGCCGATACATCGGCTTTGTATCAAAGTCGAAAATTTTTAACTCCTATCGCCGTGTACTCCGTCACTACAGCGAAGATTGATGCAGATATTGGATAGTGAGATTTTTTCTGTGTGTGACTGGCGATGCATTGGGCGAAAATTTGTAACTTTGCGCCCGAATTGAAGAGAAACATTTACGACACATGCAGAACATTAGAAACATTGCCATCATAGCTCACGTCGACCACGGCAAAACTACTCTCGTCGACAAGATGCTCCTTGCCGGCCACCTCTTTCGTGAGAATCAGAATGCCGGAGAACTTATCCTCGATAACAACGACCTGGAGCGCGAGCGAGGCATAACGATTCTCTCCAAAAATGTTTCCATAGACTATAAAGGTACCAAAATCAACATTATCGACACTCCGGGACACGCCGACTTCGGTGGCGAGGTAGAACGTGTGCTCAACATGGCCGATGGCTGTCTGCTTTTGGTCGATGCCTTTGAAGGTCCGATGCCACAGACTCGTTTTGTGCTACAGAAGGCCATACAGATGGGCTTGAAACCGGTAGTGGTTGTAAACAAGGTTGATAAGCCCAATTGCCGCCCCGATGAGGTGCAGGAGATGGTGTTCGACCTTATGTTCAATCTTGATGCCACCGAGGATCAGCTCGACTTCCCCACCGTATATGGTTCAGCCAAACAGGGTTGGATGTCAACTGACTGGCGCAAACCGGCTGATGACATTACAGCTGTGCTTGACGCTATCATTGAATATATTCCGGCCCCTAAGACTCTTGAAGGCGATCCGCAGATGTTGATCACGTCGCTCGACTATTCCAACTATGTTGGCCGTATTGCTGTTGGTCGTGTCCATCGTGGTACTTTGCGAGAAGGTATGGAGATCGGTCTATGCAAGAGCGATGGTACGGTAGTAAAACAGCGTATCAAGGAACTTCATACATTTGAGGGAATGGGTCGCAAGCGCGTCAGCGAGGTAAGCTCGGGTGACATTTGCGCCCTTGTAGGTCTTGATGGATTCGAAATCGGCGATACGGTAACTACTCCTGACAATCCCGAACCGCTCCCTCGTATAGCTATCGACGAGCCTACCATGTCAATGACATTCACCATACACGACTCACCCTTCTTCGGCCGCGACGGCAAGTTTGTCACCTCCCGTCATATAGCGGAGCGCCTTACACGAGAGCTCGACAAGAATCTGGCATTGCGTGTGAAGAAAGCTGATCATGAGGATGTATGGACTGTGTTCGGACGTGGTGTGTTGCATCTCTCTGTGCTTATCGAGACCATGCGCCGCGAGGGCTATGAACTTCAGGTAGGCCAGCCACAGGTGATCATTAAAGAAATCGATGGACGCAAGTGCGAGCCTGTCGAGTTGCTTACAATCAATGTTCCCGAGGAGTATTCAAGCAAGATCATCGATATGGTCACACGCCGCAAAGGCGAGATGGTGAGCATGCTCACTCAGAACGACCGTCTGCATATCGAATTCAATATACCATCGCGCGGCATCATCGGTCTGCGTAACAATGTGCTCACAGCATCGGCAGGCGAGGCGATCATGGCCCACCGCTTCCTCGAATATCAGCCTTGGAAAGGCGATATTGAGCGACGCACCAATGGTTCGCTCATAGCTATGGAGGCTGGTACAGCCTATGCCTATGCCATCGATAAGCTTCAGGACCGTGGCCGTTTCTTCATCTTCCCGCAGGAAGAGGTATATGCCGGACAGGTAGTTGGTGAGAATGCCAAAGACAAGGATATCGTGGTCAATGTGACCAAGTCGAAGAAACTCACCAATATGCGTGCCAGCGGTGCCGATGATAAAGCGAAGATCATTCCCCCTGTGGTATTCTCACTCGAGGAGGCTCTCGAATACATCAAGGAAGATGAGTATGTAGAGGTAACTCCGCATCATCTCCGTCTCCGCAAGATAATACTCGACGAGTTGGAGCGTAAGCGCGCCAACAAGGAGTAATAATTATTATTTTGATTATCCGACGGCCGGGACGCCGTCGCCACTGATTGACGGCAGTTATCCTGTTGTCAGTAATCTCGGTTGAGATTATAAGATAGTGGTGACGGCGTCCCGGTCGTTGTTTGTCAACCATCCAAAAAAGGATCAGCAGTGACTGGAATGTCGTCTCTACCGGGCGCTATTGTTTGAAATAGGAGATCAGCTGCATAATAGCGTAGTAATGGCGCAAGATGCGTTCCTATATGCTTTTTATCCTTGCAGGAACTCGCTCCCGATAACTGCCGTTATGTTTTGTATATCAATAAAAAAAGGAATGCCATGGGCGTAGCTGCCTGGCATTCCTTTTTATGTATCAGATTGTGTATTACTCCTGAGTGCGGCCTTCCTCCTCGAAGATTTCTTCTTCGGTGGATGGTGCGATGTTGGGAAGTTCGAGTCCGTAGTGCTTCTTGGCATCAAGTGCCTTAAGGAGCAGACCGAATATGAGAGCGAGCACTCCAAGTGAAGCGAAGAGGAGCATAGGGTTGGTGTAGTCATACTTCATCGGGTCGGTGACACCAGGGTTGGAGGCGGTGAGCACCACACCGATAAGTATCGGGAATAATGACAGACCA
>CANPDS010000176.1 GCA_947573015.1 uncultured Muribaculum sp. | reverse complement strand
GATTACCGCTTGCGTGATGAATCGCCTGCGATAGCCGCAGCCATACCAACGCTTATGTTGCCAGAAGCTGCTTTAGATTATTTCGGCAACTATCGTGGTGCGGAGCCCGATCTGGGAGCATACGTCTATGTCGCTTATGAATAATAAGAATGCATTTATGTCGCGCATATATCTTTTTATGTCAATGCTGCTTATTGCATTGACAGCGTGCAATAATGATATCTTCATTGAGGATTTCACATTGCCCGAGGTTGCGTTCTCGTTGCCAGGCTCAGGCGGATCGCATACAATAAATCTTACATCATCGAAAGGGGTGACAATGACTGTGGTGATGTCGGCTGGTGACTATGCATTTTATACAGTCGATGCAGATGGAAATGTATCACACGATAATTGGCTCGATGGCGACGGTACTATGCACATCACGCATCCACGCATGGATATGGAGGTGACTCGTCGAGGTACAAGTGTCGATATCGCGCTTAATCATTTCTATTCGAAGAATGGGGAGTCAGTGGAATTTTATTTCTCTTCGGAATATAAGAATCATTCGGATGTGCTTACCATTCAGCCATATAACCCATTTAGGTTGCAAGCCTTTGAATATGATATGCATAGCATCGGCATAATTAATGATATGGGCACGTCGATGACACTTTTTCAGGGAACAATAGCAAATCATGGAAGTTCGGAGATGAAGTTTCCGTTCGTGCTCGATAATAATGGGATCCCGGTAGTATATAAATTTGTGACAGAGTCTGCCTATGATATGCAGTTCGATATGATCATGGGTGACACTGTGCCTGTTCCTTCTTCAGAGCAGCCTGATGATTTTTGGGAATGGGGACTGCTCGGCGATGAAGCGGTGCTGCAGACTTATGGAGTGACAACACTTTTCCACTATCCTTCCATGCCTGAAATTGCTCCTATTCCGGGTGAAACTGCTTCCCGGATACAAGTAGTGGCAGATACGGAAGCTATGCAGTTTGAGGCTACCGCTACTGTTGTTAACGAACATACCTCTCATACCGACAGCTTTATAGTGTGGCTGCTTATGGATTTTCCATTTAGATATAATGTGGTACGCAATGACACACCTATTGACTAAGTTTCTTTCCGCAGGTGTATCTGTGTTGTTGCTTGCTGTGGCATGCTTGTCGGCGAGGGCCGATGTGTCTGTTTCGGTGCCGGATTCCGCATATTGTTCAGATAAGGTAGCTGGAGAAATAGGTGTGGCATTTACGCCGGCCTATGTTATGCCTACCAATAGATTTTTGCGTGGTGATAATCCTGCCGGATCACGTATTGATGCATCGATGTCGGCACGGGCGCAATATGTTATGCGTTTTGCACCGTCATCACATTATGGACGGTGGTACCCTTATGCTTATCAGGGATTAGGTGTGGGTGTAACCTCTTTCTTTAAATCCGGTATATTTGGTTCGCCGGTGGAGATATACGCCACACAAGGTTCGCGTATCGCATCACTGTCAAAACGCCTATCGGTTGACTATGAATGGAATTTCGGAGCTTCATTTGGGTGGAAGCGTTCGGAATGGACCAATACTGACCGCTCGCTTGACGGTGTGGGGTCAAGCATCAATGCATATATCAGTCTTGCATTTATGCTCTCCTATCAGGCAAGCCCAAGACTTACCTTTCGTTTGGGGCCTGAGATTACCCATTATTCCAATGGCAACACCTCACTTCCAAATCCTGGCATAAATCGGGTTGGGCTTCGGTTGGCTGCTTCATATCGGCTGCATGGTGTGTCTGTACGTTCAGTTGCCGCCGATTGGTCTGATTTTAAACCGGGGGTTATCTATGATCTGACCATGTGGGGTGCATGGCGCAAATGGGGATATTATCCTTCGGTCAATAGTAGTGGTGCTGGTCCCGGAATGATTGAGGTGCCGGGCAGTTTCGGCGTATGCGGTATCAACTTCAATCCGCTTTACCGCTTTAATCCGGTTGTGGCGGCTGGAGTGTCGCTTGATTTTATGTATGACGACGGAGCCAATCTGTCGCCGCATTATGAAGCTGCTTCCGATGCTGACGATCCGAAATTTTATCGACAGTCATTCAAGGAGCGTGTTATGGGTGGTCTTTCTGTCCGGGTGGAGATATCGATGCCGGTGTTCTCCATCAACATTGGTCTCGGCCATAGTGTATATGCTCCCGGACCGGCTACCTTCACTTCAGAATATGGTGAGATCGTTGACGATCCTGTGCCGATGCATGCTTTTTCACGTTCGGGAAGCGATGATACTTCCCTTGTGAAGGTAAAGCATCGTTCTGACCTCAGTGGCCTATATCAGACATTTACTTTGAAGACTCATATCTGGCGTGGATTATATCTGAATACCGGTTATCGCCTTGTCAAATTCTCCAAGCCCGGCAACCTCATGCTTGGTCTTGGATACCGTTTTCAGTAATCAGTGCGTCCGCTTATCGGCGGTCGGGATGCCCTTCGTAATAGTTGATGAATGCTCGGTTGACGAGGCGCGTACCTCCAGGAGTCGGGTAGTTGCCTGAAAAGTACCAGTCGCCGGGTGATGATGGCACAGCGGTGTGAAGACCGTCGATAGTCTGATATATGATCTTTACTTCTGCGCGTGTGCCTTCGGGAGTAAGCATTTGGGCTATTCGGTTGGCTATCTGTTGGTCGGTGAATGGTGCGTAAATATCTTTCACACAGTTGACAATTTTGGAGTCGGGCAGAGATTCCTGTTCCAGACAGCGTTTGTAGACAGTGTCGAGCAGAGCGTCGCGACCGGTAGTATGCAACATATCTACAGCTGCGCGGAATGCGCAGAATTCACCCATACGCGACATGTCAATGCCGTAGCAATCAGGATAGCGTACTTGAGGCGATGAGCTTACAACTATGATACGGCGTGGCGACAGGCGATCGAGCATGCGCAGGATTGACTGTCGTAGAGTGGTGCCGCGCACGATCGAATCGTCAATAACTACCAGTGAGTCTACATTTGGCTCGATCAATCCGTATGTTACATCGTAGACATGAGTGGCAAGATCGGCACGTGTGGATCCTTCTGCTATGAATGTGCGCAGTTTTATGTCCTTTATAGCAACTTTTTCAATGCGGATCTTACGGCTCATGATCTCTTCAAGACGTTGTGAGGTGAGATTGCCATTGTTTTGGGCATCAAGGATCTCAACGGTGCGTCGGCGGTCAAGTTCCTCTTCAAGGCCCTCGCACATTCCGAGAAATGCCACTTCGGCTGTATTGGGGATGAATGAGAATACGGCATGATGCAGGTCTCCGTCGAGAGCTTCAGTGACTGGAGCGGCGAGCTGACGTCCGAGTGCCTTACGTTCACGGTATATATCGGCATCGCTGCCTCGGGAGAAATAGATGCGTTCAAACGAGCATCGTGCATCAGTTTCGGAGGGTAGTATCTGCTCTACATGCATGGAGCCATTTTTGCCAACAATAATAGCTGATCCCGGCGCAAGCTCGTGTACGTTGTCGATTTTTACATCCATCACTGTCTGTATTACCGGACGTTCGGAGGCCACTACCACAATCTCATCGTCGGCATAGTAAAATGCCGGGCGTATGCCGTGTGGATCACGCAGCGCCCACATGTCGCCCGAACCGACGGTGCCGCAGATCACATAACCGCCGTCCCACAGGGGGGCAGTTGTGCGTAATATTGATGGTATGTCAAGATTGTCCTCTATGGCGTGGGCACGCTCAATACCGTCGAGACCCTGTTCGGAGAAGTGATGGTAGAGTCGGTTGTTCTCCTTGTCGAGGGAGTACCCCAGTTGCTCAAGAATGATCACCGTGTCGGAGAATATGCGCGGATGTTGTCCCTTGGCCACTACATCGGAAAATATACGCTCAACGTTGGTCATGTTGAAATTGCCACACAGCATGAGTGAGCGTGAACACCAGTTGTTGCGGCGAAGGAAAGGATGCACGTAGCTCATGCCGCTACGGCCAGTCGTGGAGTAGCGCAGATGGCCCATGTATACCTCGCCGATGAATGGTGCCTCCTCTTCTATCCATCGGGCATCATGATCTTTTATGTGAGCATTGTCAATCTGGTGGTTGATGCTGTCGAATATCTCGCTGATAGCTCCTGATCCAAGCGCACGCTCACGATATACATATTCTGACCCGGCTGGTGAATGCATCTTGATGCATCCCGCTCCCGCTGCTTCTTGTCCTCGGTTGTGCTGTTTCTCCATGAGGAGATATAGCTTGTTGAGACCATATGACCATGTGCCATACTTTTCCTTGTAGTAACTCAGTGGTTTAAGCAGACGTACCATGGCGACGCCGCATTCATGTTTCAGAGGTTCCATAAATGGATTATGTGGTAATTTCGTTTTATTTTATTGAACTGATTTAAACTATATGGTAAGGATCAATTCTGAATTTAACATTTCGAAATTAATTTAAATCAGTTATTTATGAAAAGGGTCGCAGACAATATAGCTGCGACCCTTTCTGTTCAGTCGATTGATGAGAGATAGCTATGGATACCTTTGGCGACTTTCTGTCCGGATGCAATGCATCTGACTACCAGTGATGCACCTGTTGAGGCATCTCCTGCAGCAAACACTTTTGGAACTGATGTTGACATATCAGCATTGACCTTGACATTGCCGCGCTGGTCTTTGTCCACGCCCAGCTGCTCCAATATGCCTTCGGCTACAGGATTGGTGAATCCGAGGGCAAGGAGCACAAGGTCGGCTTTGAGTGTATCTATTTTACCGGTACGTTTTATGCTCTTTTGTCCTGAGGTAGGATCATCAGCCCATTCGATTTCTTCAATTTCCACTTCAGAGACATGACCATCTATGCCTATGAAGCGCCGTGTGTCAAGTAGCCATCGTCTTGTGCAGCCTTCAAGATGACTGCTTGAGGTCTTGAGTACTACAGGCCAGTATGGCCATGGAGTGGCGGGATTGTCACCTTCCGGTGGCATTGGCATGATTTCAATCTGTGTCACACTGAGTGCACCCTGTCTGTTGGCTGTGCCTACGCAGTCGCTACCGGTATCTCCGCCTCCGATTACAAGCACATGCTTATCCTTTGCTGTGATGCGTTTTTCGCGCTCAAATTCCTGTCCGGAATTGATGCGGTTTTGCTGTTGCAGAAGTTCAAGGGCAAAATGCACACCCTTTAATTCGCGTCCCTCGATATTCAGATCGCGTGGCACCTCTGCACCTGTGGCTATGCATATGGCATCGAAATCTTTGAGTAGCTGATCTGCTTTTATGTCGTAGCCCACATGGATGCCGGTATGGAATTCGATACCTTCTGATTCAAGGATGGATATTCTGCGGTCGATAACACTTTTATTGAGTTTGAAATCCGGTATGCCGAATCGTAGCAGACCACCAACAGCCTCGTTCTTTTCGAAAACGGTTACACTGTGTCCCTTCTGGTTAAGGCGATTGGCACAGGCGAGACCAGCAGGACCCGAACCTATCACAGCCACTCGTTTGCCTGTGTGTCGGCGTGGTATTTGAGGCTCTACATAGCCTTCCAGAAATGCACGCTCCACTATTGCAGCCTCATTCTCTCGTATAGTAACAGGTTCGTGCTGTTTGTTGAGCACACATCCT
>CANPDS010000175.1 GCA_947573015.1 uncultured Muribaculum sp. | reverse complement strand
CCCAACATAGTATTGATTCTCGCTGATGATTTAGGGTTCAGCGATCTCGGCTGCTATGGAGGAGAAATAAGCACCCCAAATATAGATTCACTGGCAGCCAATGGGCTGCGTTACAGACAATTTTATAACACAGCCCGCAGTTGTCCCTCAAGAGCGAGCATGCTTACCGGCCTTACTCCTCATCTCGCAGGCGTAGGTCATATGGTAACAGATCGCGGCTATACTGGTTACCACGGCACACTAGCGGCCAACAGCGTCACACTTGCTGAGGCCCTAAAGAAAGCGGGATACAACACTGCCATGTCTGGAAAATGGCATGTTACAAACAACACTGATACCGCTGGCGACAAATCCCAATGGCCCATGCAACGAGGATTTGACAAATACTACGGAACTCTCAGCGGTCATGGAAGTTTTTGGGATCCAAAATGCCTTTTCGATGGCAATAAGCCAATCAGAGCTGAAGGTGACTACTATTATACAGAAGCTATCACCGACCGCGCATGCAGCTTTATTGAAGAGATGGCTGATAATGACGAACCATTCTTCCTTTACGTTGCATACACCGCACCTCATTATCCTCTTCACGCCCGTTCAGAATACATAGCAAAGTATAAAGGACGCTATGCAGCCGGCTGGGATTCACTGCGCATAAGACGCTACGAACGCATGAAAAAACTTGGTGTGATACCATCTGGCTGCCGGCTACCACCCAAAGACGAGCAATGTTATGACTGGAGCGATGAAAAGTCACCGGAATGGCAACAGATGCGCATGGAAGTATATGCCGCGATGGTAGAACAGATGGATGCTGGTGTAGGCCAGATCGTAAACGAACTGAAACGACTTAGGCTACTTGACAACACCATGATAATATTTCTCTCTGACAACGGAGCATCAAATGAAGGACATCTGAACAATACCGTAGAACGCACCGGACGACATTGGGGTGACAAAATGATTCCGTCGGAAACCCGTGACGGACGTGCGGTACATTCCGGTGACATACCCGGCCGGGAGCTTGGAGCTGATGATACCTATGGCAGTTATGGACCTCAGTGGGCTCATCTAAGTTGCACACCGTTCCGCCGTTACAAAAGTTGGATCCATGAAGGTGGTATATGTGCACCGATGATAGTGTCATGGGGCGACAATATCAAAGATAAAGGTGCATTCCGCGATGGAGTATATGGAATCACCGACTTTATGCCCACATTCCTTGAACTTGCCGGAGGAGAATACCCAGATTCTATCCGTGGCATGATGACAATACCTATAGAAGGAAAGAGCTTTGTAAGGTCATTAACTGAAAATACAATTGACACTAACCGCATAATGTATTGGGAACACGAGGGAAACAAAGCCATACGACGTGGTCGCTGGAAACTCGTTGCCGAATACCCGGGAAGCTGGCGGACCCTTCGCCCATATCCGACAAACGGAGAATGGGAACTTTACGACATGGAAACCGACAGAACCGAAACAAATAATCTCGCCTCACAATATCCCGATCTGGTAAATAAGCTCGCCGCGCAGTGGAATACCTGGGCTCGCCGCGCGCAAGTCAAGGACTGGAGTGCTATCGGTGGCGAAACATGGTAGATCCCTCCATTCTCCACGCAGCAACAGCGTCCTGATACCACATCGCACCAATCATCGTCAACATCATGGTTGCTTATTCTGATTTAGGCATCGATATCCAACATATCTCCCAATGTATTAGGCTATTTGAAAATTTGCATAAAAAAGGGGGCGTTGGATTGGGATAATAGCGCAAATTTCGTAACTTTGTGCGATTTTACCCCAAAAAGCAAAGTATTATGGGTAGTACCAATCATTTACGAAATCAAAAAAACAGATAAACATACATGGCAACACTTGAAAGAATCCGTAAAAGATCGGGACTGCTGCTTATCGTGGTAGGTGCCGCTCTTTTGGCATTTATCATCGGTGACTTCTTCACCTCAGGACGCACACTTTTCGGCACAGGCACTACCATCGCAAAGGTTGGCAACACCAAAATTGATGTGCAGGAATTCCAGCGTCGCAACGAAGAGGCTTCTCAGCAAATGCAGCAACAGCAGCCCAACAACAAGATTGACCCCGCCCGCATGCAGGCACAGGTGCTTCAAGGAATGATTCAGGAAGCGCTCGTCAATGAAGAGATGGATCGTCTGGGCATCACTGTAACCGACAACGAGCTTTCAAAAGCCATGACCGGCACCACTGCACATCCCTACATGATGCAATTCGCACGCCAGATGGGCGCAGAAAGCCCCGATCAGGTCTACGACTACGCATTCAACCCGTCCAAGTACAATCTCCCCACCGAAACAGCCCAGCAACTTCAGCAGATGTGGCTCAATCAGGAGCAGCAGATGACACAGATGCTCAAGCTCCAGAAGTTCCAGAGCATGCTTTCCGGTGCCCTCGTAGCCAACGAGCTCGATGCCAAGGAATACTACAATGGCAACGCCTCGACAAGCTATGTCGCATATGCTACCAAGAGCTTCAGCACAATGCCCGATGCCGACTTCCCCGTAAGCGACAGTGAGCTCCGCGAGGCTTACAATAAGGAAAAGGAAGCCTATCGCGTGACCGACGAGACACGTCGCGTCAACTTCATCGCAGTAAACATCGCGCCTTCAGCCGCCGACAAGGCTGATGCGCAGACACTCGTTGACTCAACAATAGCAAAGCTTCGCACCACTCCTGCTATCGATGCTGTAGCCGGTGACACCAATTTCGGTGTGAACCGCACTACATCGACCGCTGCAAATGTAAGCAGCCCAGTGCTCCGCTCATTCCTAACCGACTCGGTAGAGGGCGCAGTAGCGCAGATAAGCTATATTGATGATGAATTTACCATAGCAAAACTCATCGGCAAGAAAAACGCTGTTGACTCGGTAAACCTCGACATAATCCAGTTCCAGGGCGATGCCGCAGCACGCGACTCACTTCTCGCCGCCCTCAACTCAGGCAAAACAGCCGCCGACGTTGCAGACATGAACGGTGTGCTCCAGAGCAACTCTGATGTATGGCAGAGCTTTGCTGCCGCTCCCGACAATGAAGTAAAGACCCGCATACTTGAAGCAGGTCAAGGCTACTTCATCGCCGACAGCGCTGCAAACATGGCCAGCATCATCCGTGTAAACAGCAAGAAAGCACCGGTGACACTCTACGACTACGCAACCGTCAACTACAAGGTATATCCCTCTGATGCCACCATCGATAAGCTCAACGATGATCTTCAGGCCTTTGTAAGCGGCATTACCAACGCTGATTCACTCACAATGAGCAAGGCAATCAACGCCGGATACACCCTTCAGCCCGCCACAATCACCGCCAACTCATATATGCTTGGCAACGTGCCCTACACTCGCAACGTTGTAAAATGGGCTATGGACGCAAAAGCCGGTCAGGTAAGCCCCATCATGCAGGACAACCAGAATGACCATCTTATCGTAGCTGCACTCTCTGAAGTAATCAAGCCCGGCTATATGCCTATTAGCGATGAGACCATCAACTCCACTCTGACACAGAAAGTGCGCAACGACAAGAAGGCTGCATCCATCATCAACGATATCAAAGGTAAAGCCAACGACCTCAATGGATATGCACAGCTCCTCAGCTCTCGCGTAGACTCCACTCAGGTTACATTCGGTCAGATGTACATCCCCGGTATCGGCGTAATGGAATCAACCCTCCTCGGTCAGATCCCTGTAACTCCCAAGGGCAAGCTCTCTGAGCCTGTACAAGGCAACAATGGTGTATATGTATATACAGTCTACGACATCGACACCCAAAGCCGCCCCTACAGCTATGAGGAAAATGCAGCACGCTTCAACCAGCAGTTTGGCTCACAGGCTGTGATGCAGAACCTCATCGGCATAATGATGGAAAAAGATAAGGTAGAGAACAACACTCTGAAGTTCTACACCGAATAAAGATACAAACATCCCTGAGGCACCCCACTGAGGGGTGCCCATTTATCCTAATTCATCTTCTTTACGAAACCTTATGCCAGCCTCTATTTTATTGAGCTGACAATTTACCTGAAACCGAGAAAACACAAGGGCACGGCCGCACTCAAGCAGCCGTGCCCTCATATTATTTACCGCTTCTTATTGATAGCACTGTACATCACGCCAACATGGCATTCCATGTACATCACCATTCACAATCGTCATGGCACGTCGATGCAAGACTCCTAATCAAGTTTGATATGACGATAGGCGATGGAGAGGATTATGCCACGTATAAGAAGATAGCACACAAAAGCGAGCCATAGACCATGGTTACCCAACAACGGGAACGCAAATGCTTCAATCACAAAGAAAGCCACCGTGGCAACAGCCATTGACAGCAACATCCAACGGGTAGCGGTAGCTCCGATAAACACCCCGTCCCAAGTAAAAGCAAGAAAGCCCACGAAAGGCACCGTCGCGCTCCACCATAGATAGTCGTGAGCTATTGCCACGATACCCTCATCAGAGCTAAGCAGTCCAAGCAGCAGATCGCCAAACAGAACATAAGCCAGCCCGAACATCAGAGCTACGGCCCCACCCCACTTCAGCAACGCCACAACAAAACGATGAAGCATAACACGGTCAGCTGCGCCCACAAAACGACCTGTCAACGCCTCTCCGGCAAAAGCAAACCCATCCATAAAGTAGGAAAAGAGTGTAAAAAATTGCATTAGCAACGCATTGACAGCAAGCATCCGGTCGCCCTGCACAGCCCCCATACGGGTAAACCACATAGTGACAGCTACCAGACACACTGTGCGCAGAAATATATCGGTATTCACCTTGAAAAACCGACGCAACTGCGCCACACTGAGAATTTCACGCCACGCCACCGCAGGATGATCAAAGCGCCGGCACGCCAATATGAACAATACGATAAAACCGATCCACTGGGCGGTAAGCGTGCCGGTCGCAATCCCGGCGATACCCATATGCGCTACATATACAAGTGTCAGGCTCACCGCGATATTGGTAACATTGATAAGTATCGATACCCACATGGTGACACGCGAGTTCTGCATGCCCAGAAACCAACCCGACAGCGCAAACGTGGCCAGATATGGAGGAGCGCCCCATATCAGTATCCTGAAATATTCCGAAGCCATGGCCGATGTTGCCACATCAGTATCCATGAAACGCAATATCAATGCGCACACAGGTCCTTGCAACAGTATCATCACACAGCCAACCACAACAGCGACAAACAAAGCCTGGCGCAGTACCGTAGTCACAGCCACACTGTCACCACGACCAAAAGCCTGCGCAGTAAGGCCACTCGACCCCATGCGCAGGAATCCGAAAAGCCAATACAGCATGTTGAACATCGATCCACCCACTGCTATGGCAGCAATGTAGACCGGTGCTCCCATATGCCCCGCTATGGTCACATCCATCAGCGCCAGCAATGGGGTAGTTATATTAGTGACAATCGAGGGCACCGCAAGCATCAGTATGCTGCGGTTGACCCCCGATTGCAGGTTAACGGAATTTTGATTCACGGATCAAATCAAAATATAATGTATAAATAAGTCATGTCAATTATTGCGAATTATTTAATTTTATATCTTTATACTCTCCGCGGCATTTTTTCGATGCTTTTTGCTCTCA
>CANPDS010000174.1 GCA_947573015.1 uncultured Muribaculum sp. | reverse complement strand
GTATGCAGAGCCTGAAGTGCGTGCCGTATGGCTCACTACTAATGGTGGGCTTGACTGGCCTGGGCGTACGCGTGGGGAGGAGGCGCAGAAGCGTGAACTTACGGCAATGCTCGATCGTCTTGCCGGTGCTAATTTCAATCTGGTGATTTTTCAGGTGCAGGCTAATGGCGATGTGCTATGGCGGTCGAAATATGAGCCTGCCATGGAGGAAATTACTGGCAACGGAAAGATGTCGCTTGACTTTGATGTCTGCCGGTTTATTATTGATGAGTGCCATAAGCGGAGCATGGAGTGCCATGCATGGATTGTGCCGTTCAGGATGGGAAGTACGAAGCAGATCGACAGGTATCGGTTAAACAAGGTGAGTCATCCAGGACGCATGCGGCGTAAGCAGTGCGTGGCATATCATGGTGTATGGTGGCTCGATCCGGGCATCCCCGATAATCGCAAGTGGTTGGTAGGATTATATCGCGAATTGGTACGCGCCTATGATTTCGACGGTATAAATCTGGATTATACACGCTATCCTGGTGGTGATTTCCCCGATTCACATACTTATAGGAAGTATGCTCCCGGGCGTACATCGCTTAATGATTGGCGTCGTGACAATCTCAACCGTTTCGTCGAGGATCTATATAAGATGGTATCGGAGGAGCGACCGGATATGATGGTTGGCTCTGCGCCGATAGGCACGTATAAGAATGTGGGAAAATTGCGTAATGCCACAGCCTACGATTCCTATTGTCAGGATCCGGTAGCCTGGACTGTCGCAGGTTGTCACGATCTGGTGATACCACAAATGTATTGGGATGAGAAGTTTGGCTACTCCGTAAATCTTGATACATGGTCACGCGAGGTTTCAGACAATGCTCCGGTAGTGGCTGGGTTGGCTGCATATAAGATGGCCGAAGGCAGTTGGGACGATGAGGTGATCGTTGATCAGATACGCAAGGCTCGTGGAGTTTCCGGTATATCGGGCGTGGCATTCTTCCGCGCGCAGCATGTTATAGGTACTTCGCCTAAGGCTCGGCGTCTTTATGGCAGGCTTGTAAATGAATTGTTTGCTACCCCGGTACCGCTTCCGTGGGCCTCGGCAGTCAATGGTATTGACGTAGATAAATAGTTGACAATTTGTTATCGCAAAATTTGTCATGCGGGTTTAAATTGACTAACTTTGACATTAAGAACTGATTAGGCTCATTGCTGATTGGTATTTCACGACGATTTTGTACACTTATGAAGTATCTATGTCGTTTCGTTGCTACCGGGAACAGATGAAAATCGATTCAAAGTATACCGAGGCGTTAAGCTGTGTATCATATCAGTTCTGTAATTTACATTAAATAAAAAACAATTCTAAATATCATTAATATAGAATACAATGGAAGTAGAAGGCAAAATTATATTGGCTCTCCCGGAACAGTCGGGAGTGTCGCGTGCCGGCAACAACTGGAAAAAGCGTGAATATGTGCTTGAAACACATGAGACTTATCCAAAAAAGGTGTTTTTTGTCCTTTTTGGTGATCGTGCTGACCAGTATCCTCTGAATATTGGCGATGAGATTCGTCTGAGCTTTGATATCAATAGCCGTGAATACAATGGCCGTTGGTTCACATCAATTGATGGCTGGAAAGTGGAGCCTGCTACAGCTCCCGCTGCCCCTGGAGCTCCAGCTCCTGTGTATGGCGCTGCTCCAGCTGCACCTGCATATGGTGCTCCGGCTCCTGCAGCTCCAATGCCCGACCTTACTCCCGAGCCTAACGATGATCTGCCATTCTAATAGGCGGATTATTGTTTGAGACGCCTGTTAAGAGTGTTTGTAATGTCAACCACTCTATAAATAAAAGAATTCAAGATAAAAAAGAAACACACCTGAATGCAGTCATACTGCAAGTCAGGTGTGTTTCTTTTTTATCTTGATAGATTATGGTGACTATAATATGTGGAACCATCGCTGTAAATCAATTATTTATCTGAGGCGGTGTGTTCGATTTATCACCGTTGGTGTTTGGACGCCGGCGCTTGTTGCGGAATGTTCTTTTTTTCTTACTCACCGGCTGTGTCGCTACTACATCAGTCTCACGTGTATTTTCTTGGTTTTGATCAGTTGGCTTTGTCTGGGTTGATGTCCCGGCGCTCTTATTGCCGTCCCTGTTGTTGCGTCTACGTGAGGCATATCTGTCTTTCTGACGCTCTTTCTGTTGGGCTTTGTCGCCGCTGTTGCGGTCGGCGCGTCCATTGTCGGAACCTGTGGTTAGATCTTCTACAGGGATTTTTATCTTCAGTGTAGCCTCTACGCGTGAGAATGCGCGGCGGTCACGTGGTGACACCAATGTCACGGCGGTACCTTCGGCGTTAGCTCGCCCTGTGCGGCCCACGCGGTGTACGTAGTCTTCCGGCTCTCGGGGCACATCATAGTTGACCACCATTGAGATGTCATCAATGTCGATGCCTCGGGCAAGAAGATCTGTAGCTACAAGCACATCAAGGCGTTCGGCACGAAATTCATGTATGGTGTCGTCGCGTTCTTTCTGGCCGAGGTCAGAATGTATTTCGGCTGCTTTGATTCCTGATTTACGCAGCGAGCGTGTAAGATCGCGCACACCCATCTTTGACGAGGCGAATACGATTACTTTTGAGCCATGACGTTCCTTAAGCAGTTGTCTGAGTATCCCTTCTTTCTGTGAATCGCCACATATTACAGCTGATTGCACTATCTTTTCTACGGGGCGTGATGGCGCTATCTTTACTTCCGCAGGGTTGCGGAGAATGGCTTGGGCAAGTTTGCGTATTCGTGGAGGCATCGTAGCCGAGAAGAGCAGTGTCTGTCTATCCTCCGGAAGTTGAGTGGCAATGCGCATTATGTCGTCATAGAATCCCATGTCGAGCATGCGGTCAGCTTCATCGAGCACAAAGTATTTTACCTTGCTGAGATCAATGCCGCCCATTTGCAGAAGGGCTTGCAGACGGCCCGGTGTGGCTATGACTACATCAGCGCCTGTGCGCATTGCACGTTGCTGTCGTGCGAATGTGGCTCCGTCTGTGCCGCCATATATTGCGAGTGAGGATATTGGCAGATAGTAGGAAAATCCGTCCATCTGTTGTTCGATCTGCTGAGCGAGTTCGCGCGTCGGAGCCATTATTATGCAGTTTACTGCATCTTCCGGAGCCGGCAGATCGGCAAGCAGGTCTATTACGGGGAGAAGGTATGCGGCTGTTTTGCCTGTACCTGTCTGTGCTATGGCTATGAGGTCGTTGCCTTGAAGTACCAGAGGTATTGCCTGCTCCTGGATCGGTGTGCACTCATCAAAGTGCATTGCGTAGATTGCGTCGAGAATATCGTCGCTTAGATCAAGTTCATCAAAATGCATATGCAAATTTACGAAGTAAATGCCGATTACGCAATATGTTAATATGCTGTATTATAATGAATATTATGGCTTTGTTGGGCATTTTGGAGGATAAAAAAAGTAGCCCGGTTGGGCCGGGCTACTTGTGGCTTTGTCTTATCTTGTAAGATTAGAGTGCGCTGAGGTTGAATTTTGTAAACTCGAGGTCGCTCTGTGCACGCTTGAGCATGTTGTTGTCGAGTTTCACAGCCTGACGGAGGTTGTTGTAAACCATATTGTCGTTGTTGGTGCGGGCACCGAGCACTGCTGTCAGGTAGAATGTGGTTGCATCTGGATTCTTTACGCCTGCAAGAGTGTTCTTAGCCTTGCTGTAATCCTTGCTGAGGATCTGGGCGAGGGCTGCGTTATTGGTCTTGCTGTCGCCAAATGCGCGTACTGCAGAGTTGTAGTCGCCCTGCTTGAGGTAATATACACCGAGAGCGTTGCCCAGGGCAGATACACCGGCAGCGTTGCCGAACTTGGAAGATGCATCCTTGTAGTTCTGGTTGAGGAGAGCTACGAGGCCAAGGTTCATCTGTGATTCAGGAGCATTGGGAGCGAGCTTGGCTGCCTGTGCGAAGTTGGCTGCGGCTGCCTCATAGTCCTTGTCGATATACTGGCACATACCGAGGTTGTTGAATGTGCGGTAGTCGTTGGGATAAAGTTCAACGGCCTTGTCGTAGATCTGGAGGCGCTTGTTGTTGTCATCGGTAAGGGTAGCGGCATAGAGGAGTTCGTCTACGCTGAGAGCCTTGGGGTTGGAGAGGAAGATGTTCATGATCTCCTGATCGCTCTTGCCGATCACATCGATTGACGCTGTGATGCGTGAGTAGCGGAGCTGGGGAAGGATCTGTTCAGCGAGCTGATCGAACACAGAGCTGAGATTGCGGATCTCTTTCTCACGCTGTTCGGGATCTTTGTACATTGAGAGGACGCTGAGGATGAGGTCCTTGTCTTGAATGTTGCTTGCTGCGACGAGTTTCTGGAAGCCTTCCCAGTCCTGAGGTGTGAAGTTGGCGGTGAGTTCGCCGAATTCAGTGATGTTGTCTTTCTTCAGACGACCCTGAATGTAGTTTACGGTGTTTTTCTCGCGGTTTTCGGCGAGCTTGGTGTTGAGCTTAACACCACCGTCGGGGGATGCGGCAGAAGTGATGTTGATCTCCTTGATCTCACGACGGCCATCATCATTGGCTTCAACAAGCTCCTTGTGGAGATCGAGCATCGACTTGGAGTCGAGTTCGCCCTTGCGGAGGTTTGCCTGATTGATGAGGAACTTGATGTCGGCGTCATACTTCTCGTTGATGATGCGCTGGAACTTATCGTTGGCGATAGCCGGAGTGACAGTGCCTGCGTCGGCGAGGGCAGCGGTTGCAACCACACCTTCAGCCACCTTCACGCGGGGAAGTGCATACTGCTTGTTGCCCTGACGTACTGTGAATGCGAGTGTGAGATCACTGCTGTTCATCTCGGGGTTGTATACATACTGTACGGGGATTGTTACAGAACCGCCGTTGTCATAGTTGATGACGGGGTTGTTGCCGCGTACTTTCTCGCCCTGGAATGTATAAGGTGCGGAAGCTACTTCCATACCGTTGAATTCCAGATAAGGAGTTACTGTCACCTCTGCATTCTTCTGGAAGAACTTGGCAGGGATGTTGCCTGTAACGGTTGCGGGCACTTTGTCGCCTACTACTTCAAGGGGGTTGGGATTTACTGAGAAGTAGTCAGACTTGAACTGGTTCATTTTCTTGCCGCAGCCTGTGAGCATCACAGTGCCGGCAAGAATAAGTGAATAGCATACTTTGCTGTTCATGATGTGATAAATGATATTGGTAATAAGGGTTGATCAGTTGGTCTGCCGTGTGAAGTACATCGCTCACTCATCGAGTTGTATCTCCACTATGACATTATGATTTACAAAATTACTTTTTTTCTTAGTCAATTCATCATTCTGATGTGGATAAATTTGCAATAAAATGTTAAATATTTGATTTTTGAGTGCTCTGCGCACACCGGATAAATTTTGAACTGGCATCAATGTGTTGTATGGAAAAAATGTAGTAACTTTGTGCGTTAAATAATTATTAATTTTATATACATTTTCAAGCCGATGAGAAAATGGCGTATTGAGGACAGCGCGGAGCTGTACAACATTACAGGATGGGGAATGAAATACTTCTCTATCAATGAAAAAGGGCATGTGGTTGTCACTCCTCGTGAAGGGTGTGCGGCGGTCGACATCAAGGATGTGCTCGACGAGTTGCAGGTGCGCGACGTTGCTGCTCCCGTGCTTCTGCGCTTCC
>CANPDS010000173.1 GCA_947573015.1 uncultured Muribaculum sp. | reverse complement strand
GTTTCTTTTTTTTGAGGAGAACCAGCTCCCCGAAGGTCCCGGACGGCCTCCGCCGCCCTTTCTGAGTTCCACCGTGTTGCGGTGTTTCTCAAAAGCGAGTGCAAAGTTAGGCACTTCCTGCATTCTATCCAAATTTTTCAACAAGAAATTTGCAATTATTTTTACCGCAGCACTATAACACACTGTTACAGTGCTATTTACATCCAAAATTAATTACAGTCAGATATCCCCTATTTAAATTCATCTATATACTTATATTATATATATGATGATTTTTCATTATTTTTGTAGGAGACAATCTTATTCAACATTTCTCTGATGAAAAAAACATTCACCATATTAGCCTGCGCCATACTCGCGATCAGTCAAATCACACATGCCGCAACTCCTGCCATAAGATTTAAGAATGAAGCCTCTGATACCGCACGCATCAATAACATTTTGATCGAGGCCGCTACTAATGTAGGGCACTCTTCACCCGAACAGCGTGTAGCCTATGTGGCAAAAAAATTTTTAGACACTCCATATATCGCCGGGACACTTGAAGGAGAGCCAGAACAGCTTACAGTAAACGTTGACGAAGTCGATTGCACAACCTTCATCGATAATGTCGCGGCTTTGGCGTTCACTCTGGGCGAAGGACGCACTTCATGGCGCGACTTCGTATATAACCTGCAACGCATGCGCTATTCAGGAGGCGAAGTAAACGGATATGCCTCACGTCTCCATTACATAAGCGCATGGATCCTCGATAATGCCCACCGAGGCAATCTAAAAGAAGCCACCAACAATTTCCCCGAAGCTGAATATGCGGTGAAATCGCTCGATTTTATCAGCGCCCACAAAGATAAATATCCAGCATTGTCCGACTCAACCAATCTTGCCGGAATAAAAAATCTTGAATTCGGATACCGAAATCACCGATATCCGTATATCAAGGCTGCGCGAGTAGGTTCAAAGAGCGTCACAGCACAACTACGAGAAGGAGACATCGTTGCAATAACCACAAAAACTCCGGGTCTTGACGTGCAACATATGGGCATAATTATTATATCCGACGGCGTACCGCACCTATTGCATGCCTCTTCCAGCGCTGGAAAAGTGACTCTCGAACGCGCACCACTCGCCGATTACTTCCGCAAAAACCGTTCGGCAACAGGTATCCGCATAATCCGCCTCATGGAATAACTCTTTTCATGCAATTTACAACTCGTTTTAATGGCGAGATCTCTTAACAGGAGCTACACACTCCCTCACATATAACCCATATAACTATAACATAATTTATTGTGCAAGCCATCATATTAGCGGCCGGAATGGGCCGACGCCTTGGCGATATAACCAAGGGACATACAAAATGCATGGTCGAAGTCAACGGCGAAACTCTCATAGACCGCGTAATATCGCAACTTACCAAATTCAACTTATCACGCCTTATCCTTGTAATAGGATATCAGGGTGAGAAGCTACGGGAATACATTGGCAACCGTTACGACGGCATAATAAATATAGAATACATCACCAACCCCATCTACGATAAGACCAACAATATCTACTCTCTGGCTCTTGCCAAAGAGGAGCTCTGCAAGGATGATACCCTACTCCTTGAGTCTGACCTCATTTTCGAGGATAAACTTTTGGAAATGATAGTAAATCACCCGGATCCCAATCTGGCCCTTGTGGCAAAATATGAGACATGGATGGATGGAACGATGGTAACAATCAACTCTGAGAGAGAAATCGTCAACTTCGTCCCGAAGCAAGCATTCCGCTATGAGGACGTGGATGTATACTACAAAACCGTCAACATATATAAATTTTCAAAAGAATTTTCCAACGACGAATATGTACCATTTCTCGATGCCTACTCAAAAGTAATGGGCAACAACGAGTACTACGAGCAAGTGCTACGCGTAATCACCATGGTACATAATTCTTCACTTAAAGCACTTCCCATCACCAATGAGAAATGGTATGAGATCGACGACATACAAGATCTTGACATAGCGTCGGCAATATTTTCCCATGATGAAGTGCGCTACCACGAATATCACAAACGTTACGGAGGCTATTGGCGATTCCCCTCCCTGCTTGACTATTGCTATCTGGTAAATCCGTTCTTCCCACCAAAGCGCATGATCGACGAGATGAAGGCAAATTTCCAGATACTGCTTACCGAATACCCCTCAGGGCAGTTGGTCAACTCTCTGCTGGCAGCAAAATACTTTGGCATCAAGCAAGACTACATACTTGTAGGCAACGGAGCCGCCGAATTGATCAAGTCTTTCACCGAAAGACATGCCAACGAACGCATAGGCGTGATATACCCCACCTTCGACGAATATCCCAACCGTCTGCCCAAAGCACATATAATCGAATTTACCCCTGAAAGACCTGACTTCCGGTATACTGCTGACGATCTAATGGAATTTTATGCCGACAAATCGATCGATCTGCTGTTGCTCATCAATCCGGACAATCCATCAGGCAATTTTATTCCGGCAGAAGATATCATGCGGTTATTGACATGGTGCCACGACAATGGCATAAGACTGCTTGTCGACGAAAGTTTCGTGGACTTCACTACCGGATTTGAGCACAATTCGCTCCTGCATAATGAGATACTCTCCAAGAATCCACATCTGAACGTGATGAAATCGATCAGCAAGAGCTACGGTGTGCCGGGCCTCAGACTTGGGATATTCGCTTCTTCCGATACCGCCACCATCGCAAGTATGAAAAAAGATGTAGCCATATGGAATATAAACTCTTTTGCAGAGTTCTATATGCAGATCTACGGAAAGTATGAGTCTGACTACCGCAATGCATGCCATAAATTTATTGCTGAAAGAGACCGGTTCTTCAAGCTACTGAATGAAATACCGTATTTACACGTAATGCCTTCGCAGGCCAACTATTTCCTATGCGAGATCACCGGCCGTTACACCTCTACCGACCTGACCCGCATACTACTCGACCACGACGTCCTGATAAGCAACTGCAGCCGTAAACGTAACATGTCTGACAAAAACTTAATTCGTCTCGCAGTAAGATCTCGCGAAGACAACGACAAACTCATATCAATCTTAAAATCACTATGAGAAGCGACATAAATATCATCACTAACGAACAAATTAAGGCACTGAATATCTCTCCAGTGGAATGCGTGGAATGGGTAAAAGAAGCGTTTTTGATGAAAAACCGGTGTCAGCTCCCGGCAAAACTGTCGATCCATCCTCGTGGCAACGATTTTTTCAATACGATGCCATGTCTGCTCCCTGAAGAATACCATATATTCGGATGCAAGATTGTATCACGCATAAAAGGTTCTCATCCCGCATTAAAAAGCAAGCTGTCGCTTTTCAACACACTATCGGGCGACATGACAGCCTTAATTGATGCAGATTGGATTACTGCCATGCGAACCGGAGCTGTAGCAACACTTGCAATCAATACCCTCAGAAGCAGCAATGCTTCAACATATTCATTCATCGGATTAGGGGCTATGGCACGAGCTACTCTCGACTGCCTTATCGCAACAAACTCATCATCGACCCTCAACATCCGACTGATGCGATACAAAGATCAAGCGGAACAGATAGTCAATGAGTATGCCAACCATAACAACGTATCATTCTCAATTGTAGATAACCCAGACGATTTCGCTCGTGATGCTGACGTCATTGTATCATGCATTACTGATGCCGATGGTTTCATAATCGAAGATGTTGAGCTATTCAAACCAGGGGTATTGGTTGTTCCTGTGCATACCCGTGGTTTCCAGAATTGCGACAGGATATTTGACCAAGTGGTTGCCGACGACACAGCCCACGTGGCCGGATTCAAATATTTCAGCCAGTTCCGCAACTTTTCGCAACTTGAGGAGGTTCTCAAGGGAGACAAACCGGGTCGCACCTCTGATAGCGAAAGGATATTGTCCTACAACATAGGTCTTGGGCTACACGATGTACTTTACGCATCAAAAATCATCAACCTAATTTCTAGAAATAGGCTGTGACAGATAATTTAGGCAACAAGGCAATAAAAGGCACAATATGGGCTACCATCGACCGTATGGGAACTATGGGGCTACAATTTATTGTCAATCTCATATTAGCGCGACTGCTATTGCCAGCCGACTTCGGAGCCATCGAGATGATCATGATATTCATATTGGTCAGTCAGGTATTCATTGACGGTGGTTTTGGATCGGCTCTCATACAGAGGAAAGACTCAGACCAGACTGATTTCTCAACCATCTTTTATTGGAATCTCGGAGTCGGACTTGCCCTGTATGGCATAATTTACATCTCTGCCCCACTTATAGCACAGTTTTATGCACTGCCAATTTTATCTGATGTGCTGCGCGTGCTCGGACTGCTTTTGGTCACCAACTCAATTATCAGCATACAGACCACACGTCTGCAAAAAGTGCTCGCCTTCCGACAGCTTGCCGTCATCAATATCAGTGCAACATTCCTCGGCGGTATATTGGCCTTGTATATGGCATATGCCGGATATGGAGTGTGGAGCTTGGTCGCTCTAATGCTTTCAAGTGGAGCATTGAGGATCATCATGTTTTATTTCGTGACACGCTGGTTGCCGTCGCTCACATTTTCCATAGCCTCTTTCAAGAGACTCTTCAGCTTCGGAGGATACTTACTATGTGCCAATCTACTCCAGACAGCATGTCAGAATATACAGGGACTTATAATCGGAAAACGTTTTTCAGCCTCACAACTTGGATATTACTCACAGGCATCAAAGCTCAATTCAATTGCAGGATATACCCTTCCCCAGATCATAGTGCAGGTAATGTATCCCGTATATTCCCAGATTCAAGATGAACGGGAACGTCTTATCGCCACGATGCTCATGAATTTCCGCGTAATCGCTTTCGCCATTTTCCCATTGCTTTTCACTCTGATACTCATAGCGCAACCTCTGATCGACACACTTTATGGTGGAATATGGGCACCATGCGTACCATACTTCCGCATACTATGTGTTGGCAGCATATTCACATGCCTTACCAATATCAATTATTATGCGGTAGCGGCTGTAGGCAAATCGCGTCAACTGTTTCTATGGAGTTTCTACAAATGGGGCATGATGTTTACTCTTTTGATCGTAGCGATGTATTTCGGCATGACAGCCTTGATGTGGGCTATAGTCGCAAGCAATTTCAATATCTTTATGGTCAATGCATTTCTATCAAGGAGGTGGGTAGGATTATCACTAAAGGCGCTACTAATGACAGTGATGCCAATCGGAGCACTTGCCACCATATTGCTCGCACTGCTATGGCTTCCCGGTATATTCGGCATACACATAAACTGGATAATTCTGACCGTGGCATACCTGAGTCTATATCTCGCGCTTGCGCAAGCACTCCGATTTAAGGCCATGAGAGAAACCATCGAGGTAGTACGCCGCCTGAGATCACGATAACCCCTGAACATAAGCACCAATAGCCGAGACGTATATTTACTTCCAATAAGTACTATATCACTCAGATACATATATAAAGTAAGGGCACCCCATTGCGGAGTGCCCTTATCTAATATCAATAAGTTGCTATACAGCGATTATGCCTGAGGCATTTTGGTGCGCTTGCCATAACCGTAAGCTGCATCAGCGCCAAGCTCTTCCTGAATGCGGAGAAGCTGGTTGTACTTGGCCATACGGTCGCTACGGCTTGCAGAACCAG
>CANPDS010000172.1 GCA_947573015.1 uncultured Muribaculum sp. | reverse complement strand
CCGCAAAACCCTTGAGCGGGAACTTGAATGGGTGCGCATGGCTCCCAAAGCACGTCAGGCCAAAGGTAAGGCACGACTCAACTCATACGACAAGCTGCTCAACGAAGACCAGAAAGCCCGCGAGGAACGTCTGGAGATATTCATCCCCAACGGTCCGCGCCTCGGCAACAAGGTAATCGAAGCCTCGGGCCTTGCCAAAGCCTATGGAAAGAAACAATTGTTCTCAGATCTTTCATTCTCACTTCCACCAAACGGCATAGTAGGCGTGATCGGACCTAACGGTGCAGGAAAGACCACCCTCTTCCGCCTGATAATGGGACAGGAGACTCCCGATGCCGGATCGTTCGATGTAGGCGAAACTGTAAAGGTGGCATATGTGGACCAACGCCACCACGATCTGCTCCCGGAGAAAACAGTATATGAGGTAATCTCACAAGGCACCGACTCATTCCGCATGGGCGGACGTGACGTGAATGCACGTGCATATCTTTCGAAGTTTAACTTTACGGGCGCTGATCAGGAAAAGAAAATCGCCGTTCTGTCGGGAGGTGAACGCAATCGCCTGCACCTTGCCATGGCACTCAAAGAGGAGGGGAACGTACTGTTGCTCGATGAGCCGACCAACGATATCGATGTAAACACACTGCGTGCCCTTGAGGAGGGTCTTGACGACTTCGCCGGATGTGCAGTTGTCGTAAGCCACGACCGTTGGTTCCTCGACCGTATATGTACCCACATCCTATCGTTCGAACCTGAAGGCAACGTTGTGTTCTACGAAGGATCATACTCCGACTATGAGGAATATAAGCGAGCACGCAATGGCGGAAAGGATCTGCCTCGCCGGCGCTATCGCAAGCTTATGGAGTAAAAGCAGACATATCTCACCAAATCAAAGGGACTTATTTAACCAAGCGACAAATCATAAACCGACACCGTATTGATGCGACAAGGGCGTTTCAATACGGTGCATAAATATAAGCATTTTCAGCTTTGATGAATAGTTGATATTGAGCATTCGTTTTAAAATCCTATAATATAATAAAAGCCCGGAGTCCGGGCTTTTATTATATTATAGGATTTTAAAACTGCCGAAAGCTATTAGAACTCGGCGTTGTTAGGAGTACGCGGGAAAGGAATCACATCGCGGATATTGGTCATACCTGTAACAAAGAGCACCAAACGCTCGAAGCCAAGTCCAAATCCAGAGTGAGGTACAGTGCCGAAACGACGGGTGTCGAGATACCACCACATATCCTTCATCGGGATACCAAGTTCTTCAATACGTGCGAGGAGCTTGTCGTAGCTTTCCTCACGCTCTGAGCCTCCGATAATCTCACCGATATTCGGGAAGAGAACATCCATGGCGCGCACAGTCTTGCCATCTTCATTCTGCTTCATATAGAATGCCTTGATCTCTTTCGGATAATCCGTAAGGATCACAGGTTTCTTGAAATGTTCCTCAACAAGGAAACGTTCGTGCTCGCTCTGAAGGTCGGCACCCCAGAACACCGGGAACTCAAATTTATGACCCGACTCTTCAAGAATCTTGACGCCCTCAGTATAGGTAAGGCGAACAAAATCATTGTGGATCACAAAATTAAGGCGTTCCACAAGGTCCTTGTCGTAATGCTCGGCAAGGAAGTCGATATCATCACGGCAATTCTCAAGAGCATACGAAATACAATACTTCACGAAATCCTCGGCAAGGTCCATATTGTCGGTGATATCGAAGAATGCTACCTCTGGCTCAATCATCCAGAACTCGGAAAGATGTCGTGGTGTATTTGAGTTTTCGGCACGGAATGTCGGACCAAAAGTATAGATTGCGCCAAGTGCGGTAGCGCCAAGTTCACCTTCGAGCTGACCGCTCACTGTAAGAGCAGTAGGCTTGCCAAAGAAATCCTGCGAATAATCCACAGCCCCATCCTCGGTCTTCGGAAGATCATTCAGGGGGAGTGTGGTCACCTGGAACATAGCCCCGGCTCCCTCGCAGTCACTACCGGTGATAAGCGGAGTGTTGAGGTAGAAGAAACCACGTTCCTGAAAGAAGCGGTGGATAGCAAAAGCAAGTGCACTGCGCACGCGCAACACAGCTCCGAACGTATTTGTGCGCGGACGCAGATGGGCTTTCTCACGAAGGAATTCCAACGTGTGACCCTTCTTCTGAAGAGGATAAACCTCAGGATCGGCTGTGCCGAACACCTCTATGCTATCGGCCTGCACCTCTACCGACTGGCCCTTACCCATCGACTCGACAAGCTTGCCTTGCACGCGCAATGACGAACCGGTAGTAATAGGCTTAAGTTCGTCATCGGAGAAGCGTGCCATATCAAGAACGACCTGAATATTGCGTACGGTGGATCCATCATTTAGGGCCACAAACTGAACATGCTTATTGCCACGACGTGTGCGCACCCAGCCCATCACCGTCACTTCTGTGCCAATAAGGTCAGCCTTACGGAAAAGGTCGATAATCTTTTCTCTTTTCATTGTCTGATATCAGAATGATTTTACAATATTATTCAAAAGAGCCCATCTTAAGGAAGTTGACCTCTTCCTGAGTAAGATAGCGCCAACGACCACGAGGCAGATTCTTCTTAGTAAGACCGGCGAAGTATACACGGTCGAGCTTGGTAACATGGTATCCAAGGCTCTCGAAGATTCGGCGTACGATGCGGTTACGTCCAGAATGAATCTCTATGCCAGCCTGATTGCGGTCGGTTTCAGTAGCATAAGAGATAGCATCGGCATGGATGGGACCATCTTCAAGCTCGATACCGTCGGCAATAGCCTGCATATCGTCCTCAGAAATATCTTTGTCGGTCCATACATGATAGATCTTTTTCTTAACATACTTGGGATGTGTGAGCTTTGATGCAAGATCACCATCATTGGTAAGCAGAAGCACACCGGTGGTGTTGCGGTCAAGACGGCCTACCGGATAAATACGCTCGTTGCATGCACCCTTCACAAGATCCATCACAGTAGTACGGCCGTTGGGGTCGTCGCTTGTGGTGACACAATCCTTCGGTTTGTTAAGAAGAATGTAGCACTTGCTTTCAAGTGTCACTACCTTCTCATCATACTCAACAACATCGTTGTGAGAAATCTTTGTTCCGAGTTCGGTGACAACCTCCCCGTTCACCTTTACCAAGCCCTGCTGGATGAATTCGTCAGCCTCACGACGTGAGCAGATGCCTGCATTAGCCATAAACTTATTGAGACGTATCTGCTCGTTGGGATCCGGAATCGGCATCTCATATTCTATGCGCTTTGGACGCGGAGTGAAGCTCTTACCCTGACGAGGAGCACCAAAATTATTACCCGGCTGACGCATTCCACCCGGCTGACGGTTCTTGTTGTAACCGCCCTGTGGACGGGGCTGGTTGTTGTAGCCACCCTGACGGGGCTGATAACCGCCCTGCTGACGCGACTGGTTGTTGTAACCACCCTGACGGGGCTGATAGCCGCCCTGCTGACGCGACTGATTGTTGTAGCCGCCTTGACGGGGCTGATAGCCGCCCTGCTGACGCGACTGGTTGTTGTAGCCACCCTGACGGGGCTGATAACCGCCCTGCTGACGCGACTGGTTGTTGTAACCACCTTGACGATTATTGTAGCCACCCTGACGGTTGTTATAACCTTGGTTGTTATATCGAGGCTGGTAGCCACCCTGCTGATAACCATTGCTCTGCTGGCCGTCGGCATTATATGATGCAGTTGAGGCTGCTCCAGAGGCAGTACCTTCAGCACCTTCTACTGCCGGAGAAGCTGGTTGGTTATATCGGGGCTGGTAGCCGCCATTGCCCTGATTGTTATATCGGTTGTTGTAACCGCCCTGACGATTGTTATAACCTTGATTATTATAACGGGGCTGATAACCGCCTTGCCGGTTATTATTGTATTGACGTGGTTGATACGGACGCTGGCCATAGTCATTGCGTGGTGCATGATCCGACGCATCTTCGCCCGATGTTGAGTTTGTGTAGTTGGGTTTGCTGAATGTTGACTCGCTCCCGTCTCCAGTCTGAGACATGCGATTTTCACCGATTCTCGGTCGGCGAGGTTTCTTCTCTTCGTTATTTGTATCCATAATGTTGAATTAATTTCCTAATGATGACAATTGCTTAAAGGATTACAACAGCCTCTCGGCGTATTTTTTTTAGATAAAGTGCGACTTTGGGAAATCATGACTCATCCCTACTCATAGTCGTTGTTTTGATTAATTAATGCTCAGTCAAAAAATATAGTTTACAGTTGGAATTATTTATAAAACTCTTTAATACTTCATTTACGTAATAGCGCCATTAACACCGTGATCACCCATTCCTTACGCGTTGAGACATACAATGCCGTTACTACAGGAACTGACTGTCATGACAGCGAAACATGGCGCCCGCATTTCATGCTTCCGTAAAACTATGCAAAGTTAAGATTTCTATTTTATTACAGCAAAATTTCATAGCCATAAAACGCTGAGCAAGCTATGAAATCAACCATCATTCATATTATTTAACAATCATGCTGGTTTCGGCACTCTGCACACATGCCTTTTATCACATAATTTATTGAGTTTACTGAATATCCATCAGGCAATGACACCTGCGGCACAGCGATATTTTCGAGACAGAATGTCATACCGCATACCTCACAATGGAAATGCGGATGCATGTCCCCTACCGAATGGTCATCATGCCCCGGACATGCCTCATACTTCGCGGCGCCGCTGCCATCCTCAATAATGTGCACCATATGATTGGCAGCAAAAAGCCCCAATGACCTCGACAGACCCGACTTGTCGATTGTGACAAGACGCGCTTCAAGATCGGCCATACTCAACGGTGCTCCAGCACACAGCAACTCCCGCATAATTACCATGCGGTTAGCCGTAGGACGCACGTTGCGCCGCAAAAACACCTTTTCAATGTCATCAAAAGTCATGTCGTAATATTTATCTCCACAAAATTACATAATTATAATTGATACATCGCAAATAAGCCCTATCTTTGTTGTCGACATCACAAATTCAAGCAATTATGACATACCTCAAACACATTGCTGCAGCGATGACCGCCGGCGCAATCGCCACAAGCGCAGCAGCAGCCACCCCAGACAATGGACCGCGCATAATCAAAATCGACAACCCCAAAATGACGGTGTATCTCCCACCAAAAACTCTGGCCAGCGGACGCGCCATTGTAGATCTGCCCGGAGGAGGCTACTCTCACCTCGCCACCGGACACGAAGGGGTGGATTGGGTACCATATTACAACAAGCTCGGAATAGCCCTCGCAATCCTCGAATATACTTTCCCAAAAGGCGACCCGTCGCTCCCGATCAACGATGCCATGAATGCAATGAAAATCATGCGCGACAGCGCATCGGTATGGAACATCAATCCACACGATATAGGCATCATGGGGTCATCGGCAGGCGGACATCTTGCAACAACAATAGCCACACATGCAGACTCAGCTTCGCGACCCGATTTCCAGATATTGTTTTATCCGGTAGTGACGATGAAAGCCCATACCCATGGTGGATCTCGCAAAAATCTCCTCGGAGACACACCGACAGAAGCACAGCTGGAGGAATATTCCAACGAGCTCCATGTAACACCCTCCACGCCGCGTGCCATAATGCTGCTTAGCGACGACGACAAAGACGTAGTGCCAACCAACAGCATACGTTACTATGAAGCCCTGCACAACGCAGGAGTTCCTGCGTCAATGATTATCTTTCCCGTAGG
>CANPDS010000171.1 GCA_947573015.1 uncultured Muribaculum sp. | reverse complement strand
ATCACCGGCATCCCAGCCGCTAAGAGCGGTATAGAAGCGGAACTGGAATTTGTCGGCAGGAATATCGAATGTACCATAGTAAACCTGTGAGTCAATAGCATCCTTATTCTCCAATAGCATCCAATCCTGATAGTGCTCGGCATTGGACTCTTCCGGGCCAACCCATCCCTCTGGGGCACCTACAAGATAGATAAAGCCTGGCTGACGCACCGTGGGGTAGCCTTTCACCATGGCGAGGGTGACCACGTTGGACAGGATTGAATATTTGTCGAATGTACCTGGATTGGCCGTAGGAAGGCTGGAGAGCACACGACAGTAAAGCGGGCCACTGTACACGAGATTCTCGCGTCCCTTATACTGCTCCAGATCATCATAGCCGAACATCGCTGAAAGGCCATCGGCAATATCCTTGGCCTTCACGGAGAACGATGCACTCTGCGAAGGGTTGGGAAGCTGATAGAAAGCACGTTCTTTGGTCTGATCATATACGAGAGAGGCTGTATATGTGCCCAACTCGGTCGGAGTCTTTTCGAAGTTGGGGTCGAACGAGATCTGAAGAGTATAGTCCGGCACCAGTGCCACGCCATAATCAGGCTGAGAGAGCGTAAAGTCAACATTACCGGCAGTCTCCAGCACAATCGTCTGATTGGCCATTACAGGTATGTTGAGGAAATTCGAATTGGTGGGATATGTTGCCTTGGGTTCGGTGTCGTCAGAGCAGGCGGTCATGCCCATGGCGACGGCAGCGAAAGCAAGATATGATAGTATCTTTTTCATAATTTCTTATATTACGATAAATTAATAGCCGGGGTTCTGACCGAGAGTTGACACATACTGAGTAGGAATAGCAAAGAGTTCGCGGGTAGCGGGGATAGATCCGACGCCATACTCCACACCACCTTTCCATGACCAATTCTTTGTAGTGAACTGACCGAAACGGATAAGGTCGGAGCGGCGGTGTCCTTCCCAGTAAAGCTCACGCATACGCTCAGTGAGAAGATTGTCGGCATTGAGGGCCACAGGCGACATGCCGGCACGTGCACGCACACGGTCGAAATAGCTCTGTCCATTGCAGTTCACGCCCTTAAGCTGACACTCGGCGAGCATCAGGAATGTGTCAGCAAGACGGAATAGAGGGAAATCGGCGGAGTTGAATGTGTTGACCTTGACTGAACCGTCGGTATTGTAATAATTCTCCTCAGGAGTGTAGACATATTTGATACACATCAGGCCGGAACCACCGGGCATGCCCCAGTCGCCTATCTCGTGGAGATCGTTGCTCAGGCCTTCGTCCCAGAACAACCAGCGGGCATCGTTCTTTGTAAGAGCACTGCCGAGATCGGGACGCACGCGCGGACCACCCCAGCCTGTTCCGTCGATACCGAGACGCTTCTGAAGGTTGGCATCGATGTTGGCATTATAGGCACCCATACCAAGATAAGTTGTACCGCCGTAGCTCTGGGTATACGAGTTGTCCTGAGGTATAGCCCAAAGTATCTCACCTCCACGGGCATAACGGTCGTTGGTTGCGCAGAACAGATATTTGTACTCCTTACCATCGTTCTCACCTACAAGAGTGTTGATGGTCTTGAGAATCTCCTGGCAGGCGGTTGCACACTTATCGTACATAGGAGTGCCGGTATATACCTCTGCATTAAGATAAAGCTTGGCAAGAAGCATAAGTGCGCCTTCGCGGCTAACGCGACCATACACCTGCTGCGAAGCATTGGGAATACCACCATTGATGGCATCCTCAAGATCTGCCACTACTTTAGGGAACATCTGTTCGCGTGTCTCGGTAGGAGGAGTGACGCCTATCTGCGATTCTTCAGTAGTCCACGGTCCACGACCGAAGCAGTCCATCATGTGGTAGTATGCAAGAGCGCGTACCACACGTACCTCACGCTTCATCAGAGCGATTTCATCAGCAGGGATGGGATTGGTTACATTGGCGGCATTGTCGATAGTGCGAAGGAACTCATTGCAAAGATTGATCTCGAATGTGAATCGCGACATAGCCTCATAGAGCCAGTGGTTGTCAGGGCTCCATGTACAGTAGTCGAGCTCGTCGATACCTGCGTCGTTCCAATTCTTACCGATGAAAGCCTCATCAGTGGGGAGCTCCTGAAGATTCCAGAGCTGACGGGTGTAGACACCGGCGCCACCGTCGTCAACGGAGATGTCGGAATTATTGTTGACACCGGCAATTGTCAGACCGGCATATATCTGTGCAAAGTAGCCATAGTACTCGATACCCGTGGTGAGATCGGTGCTCTTGCTCGGATCCTTTGGCGTGATGTCGAGGTCACCAGTGCAGGATGTAGCACCAACAGTGAGGGCGGCACATGCGAGGACAGTATATTTAATCTTATTTAATTTCATGATTTAATAGCCTTTAAGAAATTAGAAAGTAGCTACTACGCCCATCGATACGGTGATAGGACGCGGATATACGCCATTGTCGATACCAGAGAATACCTCAGGATCAAGACCATTGTACTTGGTGATGACGAAAGGATTCTGTACGGCTCCATAAAGACGGAGACGGAGGGCGTTGTTGAGCAACGAAGGCCATGTGTAGCCAACGGTGATGTTGTCACAGCGCAGGAATGATGCGTTGCGCACGAAATAGTCGCTCTGCACACCCTTCACGCCGAGATCGTTGAAGAGGAAGCGGTTGGCCATGAGATTGCTCAGAGGCACTGACGCTGTGGATGACTTGCTTACGTTGGCAGCCTCGAAATCATTGTACACCCAGTTGCCGATGTTGGCGCGGAGCACGATGCCGAAGTCCCAATTCTTATAGTTCACAGTATTGTTCCATGTGAGCACCACTTTCGGGTCGCGGCTATGGTAGAGGTATTTGTCGGCTTCTGTGATCTGGCCGTCGCCATTGCGGTCGACATACTGTCCCTCGATAGGATCACCGTTCTGGTCATATACCTGCTGATATACATAGTAGCTGTAGGCAGGAGCGCCGACCTTGTGGGCCTGGATTGTACCACCGGTACCGGCCGAGATGCCTCCGGTTGCGATGAAATAGTCGGGATCGTCGCCAGCGGTGAGCTTGGTGATCTTGTTATGGTTCCATGCGATATTGAAATCAGAGCTCCATGTGAGATCCTGTGTCACGATAGGACGGGTTGAGATTGTAAACTCAATACCGGTATTCTCAAGGTCGCCGATGTTCATATTGAGCGCATTGGTGAGGTTGGATCCTGCGGGCACTGTGGTATAAGTGAGAAGGTCCTTGGTCTTGCGCTTGTAGAAGTCGAAGCTACCGTTGATACGGTTGTTGAAGAGCCCGAAGTCAACACCTACGTTCCATGTATGTGTCTCCTCCCATTTGATCTCAGGATTGAAACCAGCAGGCTTGATGACATTTATAAATCCATAGTCTGAACCATAGTAGTTGCGCATAGCCTCAGGAATAAGAGGTAGTGTTTGGCTCACGGTTGCCATTGTTGCCTATGATATATACCGGCAGATATGGGAAGAAGTCGTCGCCGAGATCCTGCTGACCGGTTATACCATATCCGACGCGTAGCTTGAGGTCGGAAAGCACCGGACGAAGCGATGCCATGAAGTTTTCATCGATCAGACGCCATGCCAGAGCCACTGATGGGAATGTACCCCAACGATGATCGGGAGAGAAGCGCGATGTACCGTCGCGGCGTACTGTAACTGTGAGAAGATATTTATCCTTGAAACCATAGTTGAGACGTCCGAAGAAGCTCACGAGAGCGAGGTCGTTGCGATAATAGCTTGTAGGATAAGCCTGGAAGCCGGCATAGTCACCGGTGTTGATGCGGGTATAGCTGTTACCCTGGCTACGGAATTTCTGCCATGAATAACCTGCGGTAACATCAAGGCTGGATGAGATGGCATCAAATTCCTTCTTATAATTAAGGTAGAAATCGAGAAGGAGGTTCACACGCACCTGATGTTCGTGGAATGTGCGTCCCTGTCCGTCGCGTGTCGACTTGATGAAATAATCCTTGGGAAGATTGGCGAGCTGGCCAGTAGGGATGAGCATGTCGACCTCGCCGCCATCAGCACCTATACCTTTTACATATGGTAGATCAGAGCCGTTCTTCCATGAGGCCGGAGAATATGCATTGTTGATATTGTCGACATTTGAGCGAGACACGTCGTAGCCAAGGTTGAGGTTGGCATGGAGTTCCTTAAGCCAAGGAAGAGCGCCGTCGATCTGGAGATTACCGATCGACTGGTATACCTTCGACTGAGAGTCGTACTCCTTGATAAGCGACACTGGGTTGAGCGCCTTCAGAGTATTGATGCTCGAACCGGTCGATTCAGGTCCGGCAACGCCTGTTCCGGAGTATGTGGTATAGTTAAGGAATATGTTGCCGTCGGGAGCATAGACAGGAAGAGTCGGGTTGAAACTTACCGCACTGCCAAGAGCCGATTCATCGTAGAAGCGGTTGTTGATATACGCACCACGGAGATTGGCATTTACAGAAAGTAGGCCGTTGAAGAATTTCGGTGAAAGATTGAGGCCGAAAGTCGCACGGTCCATCTTGGTAGTGTTAACGATACCATTGTTGTTGGTATAGCTTACCGACACACGATAGGGGAGCACGCCATATGTACCACCAACGCTGAGGCTGTAGTCGGAGCTGACGGTGGTGCGGAGCACCTGCTTCTGCCAGTCTGTGTTGGCGTTGCCGAGTGCCTTAGCCTGCGATGTACCCTCGCCGTAGTTGCTGATGATGAAATTGCGGAACTGATCTGCATTCATCATGTCCATGTAATTACGCGGAGTGTTGATGTACATGTTGGCCGAGAAGTTGACTGTGGGAGCGCCCGATGTACCCTTCTTGGTGGTGATGATGATCACACCGTTTGATGCTCGGCTACCGAAGATAGCGGTTGCTGATGCATCCTTAAGGATTGTCATCGACTCGATGCTCTCAGGATTCACCAGTGAAAGGGGATTGGATGATCCTTTAAGTTCACGTGTGTCCATAGGCACACCGTCGATCACGATAAGAGGCTCGTTTGATGCCGACAGTGAGGCGCCACCACGAATCTGGATATTCGCCTTACCTTCCGGCTGTCCACCGGCAGTGGTGACTACCACACCAGGCGACCGGCCCACAAGAAGATCCTGAGCCGAAGTCGACAGTCCGGCCTGTACCTCAGAGGGCTTGATTGCCGACACAGCGCCGGTTGCATCGCTCTTCTTGACGGTACCGTAGCCAATGGCAACCACCTCGTTGAGCATAACAGAGTTTTCCTGAAGCACGACATTGATCGAGGTGCGCCCGTTTACGGCGATGTCCTGCGAGTCGTAGCCTACATAGGAAAATACAAGGATAGCGTTTGACTCCACGCTGATGGTGTAATTGCCATCGAAGTCGGTAGCCGTACCCTGCTGCGTGCCCTTTGCCAGCACGCTCGCCCCGATAAGGGGTTCGCCGGTCTTGTCAGTCACTGTACCAGTCACGGTAATTTTCTGTGCAAGAGCCGGGAAAGAAAGACACAGGACCATCAGGGCAACGATCCAAGCCTTCCGATTCATCTGGAAACAAATGTTCTTCATGCAAGAGTTTTGTTTAAGTAAATATTAATTGATTAATAAGTTGGCTATAAGACATGCAGAGATTGCAGGGATGCATGGAGTCCCATATTTTTTGTGTCCGAAAAAACATATGATAAACGAAAGAGAGACCCGGAGACAAAAAATTGCAGACAACGTTCTTGATAACACATGCAATGCCGATAATCAATCATAAACATCGCTGGCTAGAACTGCCTGATGAAATCTTAA
>CANPDS010000170.1 GCA_947573015.1 uncultured Muribaculum sp. | reverse complement strand
TCACGGATTGAGCCGCCAGGATGTACGACAGCTTCGATACCCGCTTCATGTGCAATCTCGACGCAGTCGGGGAATGGGAAGAATGCATCGGAAGCCATTACGGCGCCCTTGAGATCGAAGCCGAACGACTGGGCTTTGGCGATTGCCTGCTTGAGGGCATCGACACGTGAGGTCTGGCCAACACCGGACGCATACAGCTGTCCACCCTTGGCAAGAACTATGGCATTGCTCTTTGAATTCTTCACTATCTTGTTGGCGAAGAGCAGGTCGGCGATCTGCTCGGGAGTGAGGGCGCGGTTGGTGACGCCTTTAAGTTCTTCCGGAGTCTCGATCTTGAGATCGCGTTCCTGGCCGAGAGCGCCGTTAAGACATGAACGGAACGACATCTTGGTTGCAAGAGGTTCGTTCTGAACGAGAATGATGCGGTTTTTCTTCTGCTCAAGTACTTTGATGGCGTCGTCGGTATAGGCCGGAGCGATCACTACCTCGAAGAATATTTTGTGGATCTCCTCGGCTGTGGCGGCATCGATGGTGCCATTGGTCACAAGTACGCCTCCGAATGCACTTACAGGGTCACCGGCGAGAGCGTCTTTCCATGCTTCGAGAATGGTTGGGCGCGTAGCTACACCGCATGCGTTGTTATGCTTCAGCACAGCGAATGTGGGGTCGGTGAACTCGCTTATAAGAGTGACGGCGGCATCAATGTCGAGGAGATTGTTGTATGAGATCTCCTTGCCGTGGAGTTGGGTGAACATCTTTTCGAAGTCGCCGAAGAAGAACCCTTTCTGATGGGGATTCTCACCATAGCGCATCGTTTTTGCTCCGTCGATAGCCACACGCAGTGCAGAGGGACCTTCTTCAAGGTCGAAGTAGTTGAATATAGAGCTGTCGTAAGAGGAACTTACGGCAAAGGCTTCCTTGGCAAACCAACGGCGCTCGTTGATGGTCGATTTTGCACCATTGCGTTTCAGAAGATCGGCGAGAGGTGCGTATTGGCCTTTTGAAGCCACGATGATCACGTCGTTGTAGTTCTTTGCGGCAGCGCGGATGAGCGATATGCCGCCTATGTCGATTTTCTCGATAATGTCGGCGTCTGATGCTCCGGAGGCTACAGTGTCAACAAAAGGATATAGATCGACAATCACAAGGTCGATCTCGGGGATTTCATATTGTGCGATCTGCGATTTGTCGCCTTCGTTGTCGCGGCGGTTCAAAATGCCGCCGAATACTTTGGGATGAAGGGTTTTTACGCGGCCTCCGAGGATGGAGGGGTAGCCGGTGAGATCCTCTACTGCGTCGCAGGGATAACCGAGGCTTTCGATAAACGTCTGTGTACCACCGGTGGATAAAAATTTTACACCGTCTTTGTGGAGGAGGGAGAGTATTTCATCAAGGCCATCTTTATGGTAGACCGAGATGAGTGCAGTCTTGATGTTTTTGAAGTCGGACATGCTTGTAATTATTTTTGTCGGAATTTGTGTGCAAATTTAGTAAAAAAAGCGCGTAGTTTCCGAGATATTCTCATTTATTTTTAAACAAACTACGGATCCCTTGCGGTATGTCCGATGGGTGGGCTTTACTTTGGGGGAATCGGGTGGGGTGTGGATTTTTTTTGTAATGAGATTTGGAAATTAAAAACATACATTATATCTTTGCAGGGTAATAAAACCTCAATCTAATCAAATTACTTTATTATGAAATCACCAAGGTATAAATTTGACACTGAGTGGGAGAAGGCCATTGACTATATGGCGTGGTTTGATATTAACACTCAGTATGTGAAGGATGTGATACGCAGATATATCGAGACAGGAACTGATCCTACAGATGAGTTTACGGGTCTTCCTGTAATGGGTGTATGGATTGTGATAAAAGTCCAGATCGACCGTCGTAAGGCCCGTAATGAGCGTGCGCGTGAACGTCGCCGCCTGCGCCGTGAGCAGGCTGATCGTCAGCGCCGTGAAATTGAAGAGACGCCCAAGGCCGCAGTGCCTGCCGAGGCTGACGGCTGTGACGGTCTTCAGCATGAAAATATCGGGATGGAAGATTCCGGCGATCGGATGAGCCAGCCGTCAGAACACCCGCACCATAATCTAATGAGCCGGATTGGTGCCGGGAATAACCGCAATGTCTCTTCGTGCGAAAAATTGAAACCGAAATTCTCCGACCGTTTTCTTGGTCCGGGATTGAAGCATCTGAGATGATGGCCCCCACATCTATGCATTGACGTACGTGGGTATGGATTGGCAGAGGCCGATCAAATCGGCCCTTCTTCGTCGCTTGATCGTTTCGAAATAAATAGCTATCTTTGCATAAGTAAGTCTTGAAAATTATTTATGCTATCCGGGTGCATAATTTTAGATGAAAGCAAAAAAACATCGAAAGAATGCCGCGGAGAGTATAAAGATATAAGATTAAATATTTCGCAATAATTTCATGACTTACTTAAGATTAATATAAATAATTATAGATTTTATCGAGCGATTATGAAAAAAGTTTTGCGACTGATGGGTGGCGTAGCTATGCTTGCTGCCTCGGTGTCAGCATTCGGTCAGGCTCTTTATCTGGATGAGAATGCGCCAATCGACAAGCGCGTTTCGGATCTCCTTGGCCGGCTGAGTATTGAAGAAAAAGTGGGATTGCTGCGAGCTACTTCTCCTGCTATCGACCGGCTTGGTATTGATAAATATTATCATGGCAATGAGGCGCTTCATGGCGTTGTTCGTCCTGGCCGATTCACAGTGTTTCCGCAGGCTATAGGTCTGGCGGCGACATGGAATCCTGAGTTGCAGCATCGTGTGGCCACCGTGATTTCCGATGAGGCACGTGCCCGTTGGAACGAACTTGATCAGGGCCGTTTGCAGAAAGATCAGTTTACCGATGTGCTCACATTCTGGTCGCCCACTGTCAACATGGCGCGTGATCCGCGTTGGGGACGTACGCCGGAGACATACGGTGAAGACCCCATGCTGAGCGGTGCCATGGGTGTCGCGTTCGTAAAAGGCCTTCAGGGTGATGATCCGCGTTATCTCAAGATTGTGTCTACCCCCAAGCATTTTGCCGCCAATAATGAGGAGCATAATCGCTTTTCATGTCTGCCTCAGTTGACTGAGAAGCAGTTGCGTGAATACTATCTGCCTGCATTCGAGCAGTGTATCACGGACGGTAAGGCGGCATCGATCATGGCGGCCTATAATGCTGTTTTCGACGTGCCTTGCGCGGCCAATCCCTGGCTACTTACGAAGGTACTACGTAATGATTGGGGATTCAATGGCTATGTGGTAAGCGACTGTGGTGGCGTGGCGGCCGTGCGCAATGCCCATAAATATTGTAAAACATTGGAGACTGCCGGGGCTCTGTGTCTGAAGGCTGGACTTGACCTGGAGTGTGGCGACGAGGTATATGACGAGCCGCTTATCCGCGCTTATCGTCTTGGAATGGTGACTGATGCTGATATTGATACGGCGGCGACACGAGTGCTTACAGCCCGTATGCGTCTCGGTATATTTGATTCTGGCAAGAACAATCCCTATACCCGTATACCGGTTTCGGTGATCGGATCGCCCGAGCATCAGCAGGTGGCACTGGAGGCCGCACGCCAGTCGATAGTGCTGCTTAAGAATGCCAAGTCGACACTTCCGCTCAACCCCAAGCGCATAAAAACTATCGGTGTGGTCGGCATCAATGCCGATAAGGCTGAGTTTGGTGATTACAGCGGTATGCCCGTGGTAGCGCCGGTATCGGTGTTGCAGGGTATCCGCGATCGCGTGGGAGATGACATTACTGTGCTTCACGCTCCATGGAAGTCTGCCAAGGATGGACTGGAGATAATCGACGAGCGTTCATTCCCGGAGGGTGTGAAGGCTGAGTATTTTTCAAATATGAATCTGGAAGGCACGCCGAAAGTGCGCCATGAGAAATGGGTAAATTATGAACCGGCCAATCAGGCTCCTGATCCGTTTCTTCCAGGAAATCCTGTTTCGGTGCGTTGGACCGGGAAGCTCCGTCCGGCTGTTACCGGCGATTATGTGATGACATTTACAAGCGACGATGGCGCACGGCTGTATCTTGACGACAAACTGCTTATTGATTCGTGGGGCGGACATGCCGTGCGCACCGATTCCGCATCGGTGTATCTTGACGCCGGACGTGATTACAATCTTCGTGCAGAGTACTGGGACAATCGTGACTATGCTATCGCGCGATTGCAATGGCGTGTGCCGAGTGCACCTGCATCTACCCGTCTTGAGCTTTTTGGAGAGGCCGGTGATGTGGCTCGTAAGAGCGATGTTGTCGTGGCTGTGATGGGTATAAACAAATCGATCGAGCGCGAGGGGCAGGATCGCTACGACATACAGCTTCCGGAGGACCAACGCGAGTTTTTGCAGGAATTGTATAGGGTAAATCCCAATATAGTTCTGGTTCTTGTGGCCGGAAGTAATCTGGCTCTCAACTGGGAAGATGCCAATCTTCCGGCGATAGTTGATGCATGGTATGGTGGTGAAAGCGGAGGAAAGGCTGTCGCCGAGGTGCTGTTCGGTGATTATAATCCCGGAGGACGCCTTCCGCTTACGTTCTACCGGAGCCTTGAGGATCTTCCTGCATTTGATGATTATGACATTACCAAGGGGCGTACATATAAGTATTTCACCGGCGATGTGGTGTATCCTTTCGGACATGGGTTGAGTTACTCTACATTTAAGTATAGCAATCTGCGTGTGAAAGATGCCGGTGACGACATGATCGTGACATTCGACGTGAAGAATACCGGACGTTATGACGGTGACGAGGTGGCGCAGCTCTATATGCGCATGCCTGAGTATGGATGTGCAGTTGCTCCGGTTAAGGAACTCAAAGGTTTCAAGCGTGTCAATGTGCCGCGTGGCAAGACTTCCCATGTGGAAATTTCTGTGCCAAAATCGCAGCTGCGCTATTGGGATGATTCGGAGGGTAAGTTCATTACAGCTCCTGAGGGTACTTACGATGTAATGGTAGGGTCATCCTCGACAGACCTTCGTTTGCAGACTGTCTTCTCATTATAATAGTAATATATACTCTGGATTATTATCTCCTGCAGGACTGCGTTCCTGTGGGAGATTTTTTATAATTTTGCAAAATAGAAAATATATTAAGATGGTTGCTCTTTGTAATAGAATGGAATTTTATGAAAATCAGGCAGCCTCAAATTAACTTTTATTATTAAACACCCTCTAAAATGGCTGAGAACAATCTGTTGTCGCGTCTTGATGGTATTGAGGCACGCTTTGAGGAGGTGAGCACGCTTATCACCGACCCCGCTGTGATTGCCGATATGAAGCGCTACGTAAAGCTCACAAAAGAATATAAGGATCTTGAGCGCTTGACAAAGGCTACACGTGCCTATCGCACGGCTCTTGGAAATATAGAGGAGGCCCGTCAGGTACTTGCCAGTGAGAACGATGATGAGCTCCGGGCAATGGCAAAGGATGAGCTTGACGATGCTACAGCAAAGCTTCCCGGTATGGAAGAGGAAATAAAGCTACTTCTTATTCCTGCTGATCCCGAGGATGGCAAAAACGCTATCGTGGAGATCCGAGGCGGAACTGGTGGCGATGAGGCTGCGATATTTGCCGGCGATTTGTATAAGATGTACACCAAATATTGCGAGTCAAAAGGTTGGCAGGTGGCTGTAAGCAGTTTTTCCGAGGGTGCCGCCGGAGGCTTTAAGGAGATAGTGTTTTCCGTGACCGGTGAGGGGGTGTACGGTATCATGAAATATGAGTCGGGGGTCCATCGTGTGCAGCGTGTGCCGGCTACTGAGACTCAGGGACGCGTGCATACCTCTGCCGCCACTGTGGCTGTGCTCCCG
>CANPDS010000169.1 GCA_947573015.1 uncultured Muribaculum sp. | reverse complement strand
GAAGCCCTCACCAAAGGCGATAAAGTAATTACAGCAGGTGGTATCTACGGCAAGATCCGCAACGTAGGCACAACGACATTCGATGTCGAGATATCCGACGGCGTGCGTATCACCATCGATAAAAACTCCGTATACCCATCAGCACAGGAAGCCAACGAGGCCGGCAAGCAGGCTGAGACTCCTGTTCAGAAATAAATCAAACGTATGGACGCACCAAGGTGTGTCAAGGCATTAACCAGATAAAACATCCCCTGGAGATGCAGCCATGACTATCAAAGAGCATCTTAGGAATATAACAGACAGAATCCACATCGCAGTCACCTCAGCACGTGGCCGCGAAGTGGGTCTGTTTCTTTTATTCCTGGCCATCTCATATATATTCTGGCTACTGCTCACTCTCAACAACGAGGCTCAGGAAGACATCGACATACCTATCGCTGTGGTAAATGTCCCCGACAGCGTCACATTCATTTCCGACGTGCCAGAAGCTGTGAAAGCAAGCGTCCGCGATAAAGGCTCAATACTCATCCGCTACCGCATAAATCCATCAAAAGTGATGAAGATCGAGTGGAAAGACTATGTAGGCCGCACCGACGACAACAAATTCCTCATGGGCCGTCAGGACCTCAGTGCACAGCTACGCGACTACTTCGGTCCATCATCACAGATCGTCAGCGTATCGCCCGACTCACTGCGCCTTATATATACCACTTCACCGGGACGCCGCGTGGCTGTCCATGTCAACGCCGACGTTCGTCCCGCACTCGGCAGCATTGTCAACGGTCCGATCAGACTGAGCACAGACTCAGTGATGCTCTACAGCGTAACCGACATGCCCCACTCTCTCACCTCAGTCGAGACGATGCCTATCATCAGGTCCAAACTCAACGACACCACATCCATACAGGTAAAGATCAAGCCTATCGACGGAGTGAGGATCGTACCCGACAACATTACTGTCACCATACCCGTAGAGCCCCTCATCGCACGCAGCCAAATGGCATCTGTGGTAGTGAAAAACATTCCTCCAGGCTATGGATTGCTCACATTTCCATCACAAATCGAAGTAAGCTACCTCATACCCATGAGCGCATACAATACCGAGCCATACGATATAAAAGCCTACGTAGACTTCGCCGACGCCATTGCCGCCCCAACATCAAAAATACCTGTGACAATGTCGCTTATGCCTGAGTTGTATCGAAACGTGAGCATAACTCCTGACAGCGTAGAGTACATAGTCGAGCAGCGCAAAATGTAGCGTGCTCACTCATCCCTACATATCACATAAGTATATAATTAGTATATCCTCCTATCGGGCATACTAATCCACATAAATCCAGTTGGTTAAGTTAAGGTAACCAACTTAAACTATCCTAACTTACAAAAAACACAAACCATGAAGATTACCGCTATTACCGGAGGAATCGGCAGCGGCAAATCCGTTGTTTCGGAAATGCTGCGCGTAATGGGCCACAACGTGTACGACTGCGACTTGAGGGCCAAATCAATTATGGATGCCGATGAAAACATCAAAAAGCTCCTTGCCGAAAAAATCCATCCCGATGTGATCGACACTGAGGGCAACATCAACCGCCCACGCCTGGCTGAAATCGTATTTGCTGATCCCGACAAACTGTCGACACTCAATTCCATCGTTCACTCCGCTGTCCGTGCCGACATGAAAGGATGGACCGAATCTATCAATGCCGATCGTGCATGGGTAGAGACTGCCATTCTCTACGAAAGCGGACTCGACAAATTAGTCGATGACATATGGGAAGTGACAGCTCCCCAGGAGTTGCGCATAAAGCGCGTGATGCGACGCAACGCTATGACCGCCGCACAAGTCAAAGCACGCATCGATTCACAACAATCCACAGATTTCCAAAAGCACGCCACACCACAGTCAATACACCTCATCGTCAACGACGACCTCCAGCCTCTCCTACCCCAGGTCCTCGCTCTCCTTTGATTTAGAGCTTGTTTATTCGAAACATACTATATCTTCTGTTAAATTTTGATGTAACTACAAGTACATGCATATGACTGGGAGGGCGGTGCTTCATCCCGCCGTCTACATGCAGATCATTTATCATCACCTACACTAACACGTGCTGAAGCCACGCCCTCCCCAGTCTCAATTTCACCGGAATGAAATGTATGGGTGTCTTTTTATCCCTACTATTTCTGATCGTCGTTCCAGAGTTTGTCCTCCTGATCGAGCTTGAAATAGTGGGCCAGCAGAGCTATAAATTTGGTGATCTGATTCATGGCCGACTGAGTCTCCGATGATATTTCCTTGCCTTGCAGACGCATTAGCAATGTGCCATAAAGTGCGGCAAAGCAGGTCTCGATCTCTCCAAGCTTCTCATTACCCTGACGTGCACGCAATTCTACAATAAACGGCAGCGTATGGTAAAACTGAGCCTGATAGTTGACAAACTTGGGATCAGCCATAAGCTGACGATGCAGATCATCGAGCTGGATTACCGTATTTTTGTTGAGTTGCAGGTGGCCTGATTTCTCCACGCCTTCACGACGCATCATGTCGATGAGCGACTCATACCACTCTTCAAGTTCCTTCTTCTTATCAGCCGGAAGATCATATTGATCGATGATCGAAGAGCGTATCTTATCAATATCAAGCCCGTTAGCCCTTATCATATCCTCTATCTGCCACATATATAGCAGATATTCAGCAATATTCTCCTTTCGCTTTTGTGATGCAGTATACATTATATATTCCTATTCTTAAGTTTACCAACAAAATTAATACATATTTACTCGTTAGCTCTACTATAAATCAATTTTGTGAACTAACTCATCATTAAAAACACACATTCCACCTGAATTGCTCACCACCGTACCTCTATCTCAACCGCTCGCAGAATTCTATCTTCTCACGGTCTGGCCCCTCTATCGTAAAAAACTTCACGCACCTCTCCCAGAATGGTAGAGCGCGCACCTCTCCTTCAAGAGCTTCATATCCTAACGCCTTCACCCGACCATAGAGCGAATCTATATCCACCACATCAAGTGCCACATGATCGATCGCTCCCGATCGCTCCACAGCACACCTGTTTTCATAAATTTCCATCACAAGATTGCCAAGCGACATAAAAGCCACCCTCTCATCCGCTGCCTCATTTACAGTTTCATATACCAACTCAAAACCAAGTGAACGGTAGAAATCCATACTGCGTTCGATGTCATTCGTAGGCAATCCAATATGTTGCACACCACTGATAAAATCTTTTATTTCCATATTATTAATTGAATTAGAATTTGTTTAAAAATATCAAATCCAGAACTAATCCTGACCAAAGAGTCTAAATCAGTTCTATTGGTAGTAATTTTCCACCTTAAAGTTAACCATCTCACCACTTTCCCACAAAACTACAGTAACACAATCCACTAAAAATGCCATATTATGCCACGCAATCGGTTTCAGAATGAAAAAGGATAATCATAATATGAAAATGCAACGAAACCGTTTGTGAAACACGCAAATAATTTCTAAATTTGTCAACCATTACATTAACCCCGAAATTTTGTACCCTAAAGCAAATATTCTTATGGACCTTAAATTAGCGCTGAGATACGCTGCTCTCTCAGCAATGCCCTTGCTGGCTACCTTCTGCGCTCAGGCAGAGACAGTGCACATTTCCACGCCAGGCACATCACTTCTGCTAAAAGCAGACAAAGACAAAGAACTGCGCTTCTACCACTATGGAGAAAAACTATCCGACACGGATATAAAATCGATCATGGCCTCCAAGGCATCATGGGTCAACGCATATGCTCCATACGGAATCAACACACGTCGCGAGACTGCGGTAGCGGCAACCCATACCGACGGCAACATGACACTCGACCTTGTGGTAGATGGAGTGGAACATGACGGCAACACAACAACCATCTCACTTAAAGACACCCACTACCCATTCTTCGTAAAACTCAACTACCGCACATATCCTGATGAAGACATCATCGAGATGTGGAGTGAGATCTCACATGGTGAGAAAGGCACCGTCACACTCTCCGAATATGCCTCAGGCTACATCGCTCTCCCCTACGGCGATGTATGGAGCAGCAACCTCTATGGAGAGTGGGCAAAGGAAGGGTGGCTCGAGGAGCTGCCAGTGCCCCACGGTGTGAAAGTAGTGAAAAACCGCGACGGCCTGCGTCCCAACCATGCCGCACATGGCGAAGTGATGTTCTCGCTCGATGGAAAGCCACAGGAAAACGCCGGACGTGTGGTAGGCGCTGCGCTATGCTACCCAGGCAATTTCAAGCTGCGCACGCTCAACGACAACAGCAATTGGATACACTTCTTCGCCGGCATAAATGAGGAGCACGCTCCCTACATCCTCGAAAAAGGCGAGACATTCACCACACCCGCACTTGCCGTGACATATAGCGGCAACGGCATGGGAGATGTCAGCCGCAACTTCCACCGCTGGGGACGCAACTACAAACTCGCTCATGGCAACAAACTACGCGATGTGCTACTCAACTCATGGGAGGGAGTATACTTCGACATCAAAGAGGACGAAATGAAGCAGATGATGCAGGATATCGCATCGCTCGGTGGAGAGCTTTTCGTGATGGACGACGGATGGTTCGGCAACAAATATCCACGCAACAACAATAACCTCGGCCTCGGCGACTGGGTAGTCGACACCTCTAAACTCCCCAATGGCATAAAAGGTCTTACCGATGCCGCCAAGAAAGCCGGTGTAAAATTCGGCATATGGATTGAGCCCGAAATGCTCGACGAGAAGAGCGAACTCTACGAGAAACATCCCGATTATATCATAAAGGCCCAGCACCGTGCCAACATGCCCGGACGTGGCAAAGCCCAGATAGCTCTTGACCTTGCAAATCCAAAGTGTCAGGACATTGTATTTACCATCGTCGACACTCTTCTCACCAAATATCCCGATATAGCCTACATAAAGTGGGATGCCAACAACGCGATGCCCATCCACGGCTCACAGGTGCTTCCCGCCAATAAGCAGAGCCACAACAACATCGAGTACTGGCGTGGATTGTCAAAGACTCTCGACCGCATCCGCGAAAAGCATCCCGATGTAGTGATACAGGCATGCTCAAGCGGTGGTGGACGCGTCAACTACGGATTCCTCCCTTGGTTTGACGAATATTGGACAAGCGACAACACCGACGCCCTGCAACGTGTTTACATCCAATGGGGCACAAGCTATTTCTTCCCAGCCATAGGAATGGGTAGCCATATAAGCGCCGCACCCAACCATCAGACCGGACGCCGCACATCGCTAAAATACCGCACCGATGTGGCTATGGCCGGACGTCTCGGTATGGAGTTGCAGCCAAAGGACATGACTGATGCAGAGAAAGAGCAGACACGACGCGCAATCGCCGACTACAAGGTGATACGCCCTGTGGTGCAGCTTGGCGATCTCTACCGTCTCCAGTCACCTTTCGACAAAAAAGGTGCCGCATCGCTAATGTATGTAACCCCCGATAAGAAGCAGGCCGCATTCTTCTGGTGGAAAACAGAATCAATGGCTGCCGAACAGCTGCACAAAGTGCCGATGAACGGTCTTGACCCCGACAAGATTTACACTGTGCGCGAGATCAACCGAATCGACAACAAGCCTCTGCAATACGAAGGACAGGCGTTTACCGGACGCGCACTCATGGCCAATGGACTTCCCATGCCAGCATTCCACTCTGTCGACAAGGCCGATGCTACCGACTTCTCCTCACGCGTACTCATCCTTGAGGCAAAATAAAAGATTGTTCACATCCTTGAGCTGACGCAATTTGCTCAACTCACCAAAAAAGAATATTTTTGCATCGGACATGCGCACAACAGACATAGCGTATGTCCGATGCATTATTTTCTCCACATATCCCACTTTATAATGAAGTTTAGAGCAATATCAATATTTGCATCCATCGCTATAGCCGCTGGTGCGCTGGCCGAAGATGTCAAC
>CANPDS010000168.1 GCA_947573015.1 uncultured Muribaculum sp. | reverse complement strand
GTGGCGATTATGGCCCGTATGATCTGGATCCTACATGGTACGGACCTCATGGTTTTGACAACGATAAGTCGCCAGAGGCTATATGGAATCTTATGTCGGAGCATTCAAAGATGGAATGGAACTGGTGGTACCGCTATTTCTTCCCTCAGAATGCCAAGGATTATTTCGACCTGGCATTCCCGGCATCGATCTACAATGGCTTCATTCTTACGCCATCACGTCCGACCGCCAATGGTGCCATATACACTCAGTGGAAGCTTGGCAACAGCTATGAGAAATTTCATGACAGCGATCTGCGCAAACAGCCATATGTATACCTCGGCAATAAGAAGTATCAAGGTATGTTCCTGATCGGCAAGCTTACCAATCCACGTACTGGCAAGACCGTCAAGGGTAGTAAGGAATATTCCGGACAGGATATAACACGTGTAGATTGCGTGGATGTCCCCGGAGGTACCAAAAGCCATGAGATGGAAGGTCAGGAGAATTCAGGCGTATGCCTTGTAAAGTCGCCTCTGCCCAATAACGATGATATCGATCTGCTGTGGAATCCTGACATGCCCATATATCGTTTGTCGGAAGTATACTATGCTCTGGCTGAATGCAAGTGGCGTGCCGGCGATAAAAGCGGTGCAGCGACGCTGATCAACAAGGTGCGCAAGCGCAACTTCCCCAATGGTGTCGATCCGGATCCTGTACCTGACAATTTCGATATATACCGTATGGCCGATGAATGGCTAATAGAGTTTCTTGGAGAGGGACACCGTCGCACCGATCTCATACGATGGGGGTTGTGGACTACCGAGGATTGGTGGGCACACAGTGCTACCAATAACAAGAATTTGTGCCGCTTCCCTCTTCCCGACAAGTATCTTGCCGGAAATCCGCTCCTTGAGCAGAACCCTGGATATTAGTGGATGTTTAACTTTTGAATATTAGGAAATGAAACTATTTAAATACCTTTCACTTGGCTGTGTGGCGCTGTCGCTTGTGGCCTGTGAAGATGATAAGATCAACTACCGTCAGCCAGGCGAGAATGTGCCAATTGATATCGCCCGTCAGCCGGGTATGAATGTTGTGGGGCGTGTGACGGTCGACGGACAGCCTCGTGCCGGAGTTGTGGTGAGTGATGGCGTTAACGTCATCACCACCAACGAGCGCGGAGAATATCAGATGCAGTCGCTTGATCGTCAGCATGTGTTTGTATCTGTGCCTGCCGATTGTCAGGTACCAGTAGAGAATGGTTTTTATAAATTCTACAAGACCATTGATCTCAGTCAGGATGCAGCCATTCAGCTCAATTTCGATTTGCATTCAGCTCCTGTCAAGACCGATTTCACCCTTCTTACTCTGGCTGATGTGCAGATCGGCACAGACAAGGATGTGAGTATGCTCGACGATATCCTTGCCAATAGCGGATGGAAAAATTATGTGGCCTCCCTAACTGGCAATATGGTGGGAATATCTCTCGGTGATATCTGCTGGAATGCACCTGCGCTCTACGACACATACCGTAGCCGCATAGCGCAACTCGGTGTGCCGATGCTATCGGTGATCGGCAACCATGATCATGACAAGGGCGGCACAGGTGATATCACTACTGATAAGGACTATCGCACTGCTATGGGCCCTACATACTATTCTCTCAATATCGGCGACTGGCATTTTGTAGTGCTCGACGATGTGCTTTATACTACCCACAGCGATTATGCCGCTACTATCACTGATCAGCAGCTTGCATGGCTGAAAGAGGATCTCAAATATGTAGATAAGTCGAAATCTATTCTTATCGGCTTGCATATACCTACCATACGCCGCAACACCACCGGACATGTCACCAATAATCAGGATCTATATGATCTGGTGAAAGATTATGCTCAAGTGCAGATACTTTCGGGTCATCTCCATAATAATCAGCACATGGATATCGCCCCAAATATCAAGGAGTCGTCGATCGGTGCGGTAATGGGAGCTTGGTGGAACGGCCTGATTTGCAATGACGGTTCACCACGGGGATATTCGGTCCTCAATATGGAAGGTAACAGGGTGGTCAACAATCGTTACTATGGTTGTGAGACTCCAGAGGATTATCAGATCAAGATATATCTTCCGTCGGAAGCCACATTCCGTGGCGGACGTGTGGCTGGCACTATTGCATCTCCGGCCGATGCGAAGCCTCGTCTGCAGGACGATGAGACCGTCCTTATCAATGTGTTCTATTGGCATACCGACTGGACTGTAGAGGTGCAGGTGGATGGTGGCAGCTGGGTCGCTCTTCAACCGGTGCGAAATATTCTTGATCCAGAGGCTGTGCGTACTCTTGAATACAGCAATGCATGGGAACAGCGCCCGACCTCCGAACCCGAGAAAAATTGCGACCATATGTTCCTTTACAAACCGACCAATAAGAATTGGCACAAACTCTCAGTAAGGGCTACGGACGGTTATGGTAATAATTATACAGCATCTGTCAACAATGAATAAGACAGCAGTCTGAGTTCTCCTCCCTCTTCCATTTTTTTCGTATTCCCTGTACAATTTCTATTCAGCAAGGGTGTCGAGATCGGTTGAAATCACATCTCGACACCCTTTATCGTGAATACAACCGGTTGCCGATGCGCCGGCAACCGTCAATAATTGAGAGTTGAATCCGGATAAATTGGTTATTTTATAGATAATTGCTAATTTTGAGAGATCAACTTTGGCTTTAGATAATTTTTTTAAGTAAGTCTTGAAAATTATTTTATACTATCCGGGTGCATAATTTCAGATGATTTTTGCTTGAAGATGAAGGAGTGTAGTAATCTACACGACTGAAGATGAGAGCAAAAAGCATCGAAAGAATGCCGCGGAGAGTATAAAGATATAAAATTAAATAATTCGAAATAATTTTCATGACTTACTTAACAATATATACCTTAACCCTATTCCATTATAGTAATTAAATGAAATGCACTAAGTATGTTTGCTGCGCTTCGATGTTAGCGCTGGCACTCTCTATGAGTGCTTCTGTACCGACAGAAAATCCTATGGTATTCGGCAACGCGCGCCTGACGGTAATCACTCCCACATTATTGCGTCTGGAATATGCAAAGGAGGGCAGATTTATTGATGATCCTACGCTTTTTGCCTATGACCGCACAGTAATCTTACCGATGGACAGTATCAAGGTGACAGACCTTGGTGACAACCGGTATGAGATAGTGACTTCCGCTCTTGATATTAATTATCATGATGACGGTTTCCCTTTCTCGACATCAAATCTGGTAGTGTATTACACGCTTGACGGTAAACGAAAGAAGTTTACCAACCGTTTCCTTCCGAAGAATAATCTCGGAGGCACTGTGGAGACTCTTGATCGTGTGACAAAAGAGATACCTATGGACGATGGTCTGCTGAGTCGTGATGGATGGTATATCATAGATGATGAACGCACAGACCTTCTTGTTGAGGGATGGATCAAACCCCGTGATACCAACACTCATATTCAGGATGAATACTGCTTCATCTACGGCAATGACTACAAGGCGGCTCTTGCATCGCTCGGCACAATAAGCGGCAAGGTGCCTATGACAAGGAAATATATTCATGGTGTGTGGTATTGCCGTTATTGGGATTATACATCCGATGAGTTTCTTGATATTATCCGTGGATATGATGAAAATGACTTTCCGCTCGACAATATTGTGTTCGATATGGGATGGCACACAAACGATGCCACTGTCGGCACAGGTCATAACGGGCATCTTAACTGGAATGGTTATACCTGGAATCCGGAATTGATACCTGATCCGAAAGCTTTGATTGATTCAATACATGCGCGTGGTGTCACCGTGTCGCTCAACGATCATCCCCACGATGGTATCCGACCACACGAACATAACTATACCGAATTTGCGGCTGCGATGGGTGCCAAAGAGGGCGAGGTACCTTTGTTCGACCTTTCCGACCGCACGTATATGGAAAATTTCTTCAAGTATGCACACCGCCCGAGCGAGGATATGGGGGTGGATTTCTGGTGGCTCGACTGGCAGCAGAATTATCTTTATCCGCATGTGCGTGGTCATCATGCCACTTCTCTTTCATGGATCAATGAGCTATACTATCGCGATTCTATGAATGGCAACCGCCGTGGAGCTGGATACAGCCGTTGGGCAGGATGGGGCGATCATCGCCACCCTATACAGTTCTCCGGTGATGCACAGGCCAACTGGGAGTTACTGGCATTCGAAGTCAAGCTTACTGCATGCAGCGGTCAGGGTGGATGCTATTATTGGGCACATGATATAGGTGGCTTCCGTGGTGATCCTAATCCGGAGCTGAGTGTGCGTTGGACACAGTTTGGAGCTTTATCAGCGGCTCTGCGTGTGCATTCTACCAAGGACAAGCGCCTTGATCGCCGTCCGTGGATATCAGGCGATGAGGAGACAAAAGCCATGCGACGTATGTACCACATGCGCTCGGAAATGATGCCTTACATATATTCAAGTGTATGGCAGACGCATAATACGATGGTGCCGCTCAACCGTTCGATGTTTATCGACTATGGCAGTCAGAAGGAATCGTTCTCACAGCCGCAGCAGTTCACATTCGGCGACATTCTTCTTGCTGCACCCATTGCCACGCCGGGCGAAGGACCGACACGCACGGCATCGCAGAAAGTGTGGTTCCCGGCCGGAGAGGTGTGGTATGACTATTTCACGCATGAGAAAAAGGATGGGGGACAGACAGAAAATATTGCTAAACCTCTTGATGAATTTCCTCTATATGTGCGTGGTGGATGGGTATTGCCGATGCAACCTTACACTCCGCGTCCGGCATCGACCGATCTCTCACATCTTGTGATGTGCGTGTATCCATCCGACAGAGATGTCGACAACACATTTACTCTCTATGAAGACGATGGTATATCGCTTGATTACCAAAAAGGCGTATACGCTACTACCGCATTGCGTTATTCGCAGGTGGGCGATCTTGTCACTGTCGTTGTCAACCCTGCAGTAGGGGCCTATCCCGGACAGGTCAAGAGACGTAGCTACATGCTTCAGCTCCCTGCTCTCAAAGATGGTACTAAAGTGAAGGTCAATGGTAAAAATGCAAAGGTTGTATATGATGACAAGACTGGCTGTCATACTGTTGCAGTGCCTGCCACCTCTGTTGACAAGACTGTGACCATACAATACACGCTCTGACGGTGGTAGGGTTCTTCATGATCCTATCATAGAGTATCTTATAATACTCTTAAACAGATTTGATATATCCCGGCCTATGCTGAAAATATCTGCATTGGCCGGGATTGATGCATTAATATTATTTTTATATGCCTTAATGCCATGCTGAAGTTTTAGAGGAATGTTATCCAAACATTTTCAGAGTGATAGGTGCAGAAATTTGAGAAAATTCTTGCAAATGTTAAATGTGAATGTTAAATTTGCATTTATATGTTAAATATGGCTTGTGCGTACTATATCCTATCAGGCGAAAGCGTGGAAGTGCAAACATTTAGGCCATATAATTGTTAACGTTATATAATATAAAATACTCCAAACGGGCGTATAATTTATTTAAAATGAAGAAAAAGATCATCTGGATTCTGACAATAATAATGGCTCTGACATTCTGTGGGCTGTTGTACATCCAGGTCATGTATATGAAAAACATGATCAAGATGCGCGACGATCAGTTTGCCGAAGGGGTGCGACGTTCGCTTTATGCCGTCTCGTCCACTCTTGAACAGGATGAGACGCGCCATTTTCTTGAGGATGATGTCACGGCAATAGAGCAGAGCATGTATGGATCGCTTGATGCCGGTGGTAAAGATGTATCTTCACGCAGTCTGCGGTATTCGTTCACTACTCCTGACGGCTTGCAGGGCGACCTTACCATACGCGGGGATATGAGAGGGCGTAACAAGCTCTCTACTCAGTCGTCGACCGACAGATACCGCTCATTGCAGGAAACGATCAAAGGACAATATCTCTATCAGAAGGGATTGCTCAATGAGGTCATACTT
>CANPDS010000167.1 GCA_947573015.1 uncultured Muribaculum sp. | reverse complement strand
AACACAATGGCAGCAGTACACCGCCTTAACGGATTGCTGAAAGCATCGATCATGTCGGCCACCAATGCCCATCGTCTCGGAGCCAACGAAGCGCCCCCAGCCATCATATCAATATTCCTCGGATCACAACTTGCAGAAATATTCGACAAACTCGAAAAGAGTGATTCTGATGAACTGATAGAGCTGGCAGGCAAAAAGGGACTGAAAATCAATGTTGACCAGATCCCGGAAATCATGGTTGACAATACCGACCGTAACCGCACATCGCCGTTTGCATTCACCGGCAATCGTTTTGAGTTCCGTGCCGTAGGCTCATCGGCCAACTGCGCATCCGCTATGATAGCGCTCAACGCTGCTGTTGCTGAGCAGTTGATGGACTTCAAGACAAAGGTTGACGCACGCATTGCCGCCGGAGAGACCCTCAACCATGCTCTTCTCGCCGAAATCAAAGAGATACTCAAGGCATCCAAGGCCATACACTTCGATGGTAACGGATACTCCGATGAATGGAAAGAGGAAGCCGCACGTCGCGGACTCGACTGCGAGACTTCCGCACCAAAGATTTTCGACGCATATCTGTCACCGTCAAGCATCGAGATGTTCAAGAAAACAGGTGTGTTCACCAAACTTGAACTTGAAGCACGCAACGAAGTAAAATGGGAGATGTATACCAAGAAACTCCAGATTGAAGCACGCGTGCTCGGCGACCTCGCCATCAATCATGTAATTCCAGTGGCTATCCGCTATCAGTCAGTACTCACCGACAATGTGTTCAAGCTCAAGACACTCTTCCCCAACGAGAAGGGCGACAAACTCGCAGCTATGGATCTTGACACCATCGAGCGCATATCCACCCATATGGCCACTATCATGGAAGAAGTGAAAAAGATGGTCAATGCCCGCAAGGAAGCCAACAAGATTACTGAAGAACGCGCCAAAGCCATTGCATATCACGACAACGTGCTCCCATGCATGGATGTAATCCGCTACCATATCGACAAGCTCGAACTTATGGTAGACGATGAAATGTGGCCACTCCCCAAATACCGCGAATTGCTCTTTATCCGCTGATTCTCTTCAACTGAGATTTAAGCAATAATTATCAATGCTCCGCAGCCTATTATGGCTGCGGAGCCATACTCTCCCCCTCCACTCTCCCTGTTTTTTACTCAAATGTGCGCACATCCACACGCACAGTATTCTAAGGAAAGTTTTTATGTATAATGGTTTACCCGCCTCACGCGGTCTATACGACAGCCGCTATGAGCACGATGCCTGCGGTGTCGGTCTGCTCGTCAACATCAAAGGCGTAAAATCCCATCAGCTTGTTGAAAAAGGACTCCAGGTATTGGAGCATATGGTGCACCGTGGTGCTGAAGGCGCCGATCCGAAGACCGGCGACGGCGCAGGAATAATGGTGCAGATCCCTCATGAATTTATACTCCTCCAAGGCATTGCGGTACCCGAAAAGGGTCGCTACGGCACCGGTCTGCTATTCTTTCCAAAAGATGACGACACACAGCAGAGCATCCTCGACATAATTGAGCGGGAAGCTATGGAACTGGGGCTGACACTGATTGCAGTACGCAATGTGCCCACCAACAACGAGCAACTTGGCATCGTGGCACGCGAGGCAGAGCCTGCCATACGCCAGATATTCATCGCCGATGATCAAAGTACGGAGCCAATGGAACCCCGCCTATACATTCTGCGTCGGCGTATAGAAAAGAAAATCTCCGCATCATCCCTGCCTGATAAAGAGCAGTTCTACATAGTCAGTCTCTCCTCAAAAGTCATAGTCTACAAGGGAATGCTGTCGAGTCTACAGCTACGCTACTATTTTCCCGACCTTATGAATCCCCACTTCACCACCGGAATGGTCCTTGTTCACTCACGCTTCTCCACCAATACTTTCCCGACATGGGCTTTGGCTCAACCATTCCGCATGTTGGGTCACAATGGAGAAATAAATACCATCCAGGGCAACCGAATGTGGATGCAGGCACGCGAGTGCGTGCTACACACCGCCGCTCTCGGCGACAGCGATGTCACACCAATCATACAACCGGGTATGAGCGACTCCGCATCTCTCGACAATGTGCTGGAATATTTTGTAATGTCAGGCATGTCGCTTCCGCATGCTTTGGCCATGCTCGTACCAGAGTCTTTCAACGACCGCAACCCCATATCACCTGAGCTGAAAGCATTCTACGAATATCACTCGATTCTGATGGAAGCATGGGATGGCCCGGCAACACTGCTTTTCAGCGACGGACGCTATGCCGGTGGCATGCTTGACCGCAACGGACTGCGCCCCGCCAGATATCTGATTACAAACAACGATACTATCGTCGTCGCCTCCGAAATAGGAGTACTGCCATTCGATGCCTCGGAGGTAAAGGAGAAAGGTCGCCTACGCCCTGGAAAGATGCTCATGGTAGATATGGAGAAAGGCAAGCTATATTATGATCCTGAGCTAAAAGAAAAGCTTGCAAACGAATTCCCATACCGCGATTGGCTGCAACGCAACCGCATAATACTTGATAAAATCACCACCGGACGAAAGGTTGAAAACACAGTGGTCGACTTCCAGCGCCTACTGCGTGCATTCTCCTACCACCGTGAGGAGGTAGAAAAAATCATGACTCCGATGGCAATAGATGCAAAAGAGCCGGTAAACTCCATGGGATGCGACACACCTCTTGCCGTGCTGAGCAAAGAGTCACAGCTCCTGTTCAACTATTTCCGCCAGCATTTCGCACAGGTGACCAATCCACCGATCGACCCTCTGCGCGAGGAGCTTGTAATGAGTCTCGACAGTTATATAGGTGCCATAAGTCTCAATCTATTCGACGCCTCCCCCGAACTTTGCAAGATGGTATTGCTCAAGCGCCCTATCATCACAAATCAGGAGCTCGATATACTTTGCAACCTCCGCTACAAGGGCTTCAACACACGCAAACTCGCCATGACATTTCCTGTAAAAGATGGCTCTGCAGGTATGGAGGACGCAATCGACCGCCTATGCGCCGAAGCGGAGAAAGCCGTTGACGAAGGATGCAACTACATAGTGCTATCCGACCGTGGTGTCGACAGCGATAACGCACCTATACCGTCACTGCTGGCAACTTCGGCCGTGCATCATCATCTCATTGACCGGAAAAAACGCCTTCAGACCGCACTTATCATCGAGACAGCCGATGCCCGTGAGGTAATGCACTTCGCACTGCTGTCAGGATACGGAGCCAGCGCGATCAATCCTTATCTGGCATTTGCCGTGATAAACGATCTTGTAGAACGAAAAGAGTTGCAGCTCGACTTCAACACAGCTGAGAAAAATTACATCAAGGCTGTAGATAAAGGGCTACTGAAAGTGATGTCGAAGATGGGCATCTCTACCCTTACCTCTTACAAAGGAGCCCAGCTGTTTGAGGCCGTAGGCATATCAGAAGAAATGTCACGACGCTACTTCGGATCCACCGTCAGCAAAATCGGCGGCATAGACCTTGCCGATCTCACTCGCGACATTCTCGCCACTCATGCCGAGGCATATGGCGTTGATGACATTGATGCAGAAGAACCCCTGCGCCACATTGGCCAATATGCCTTCCGCAAAGATGGTGAAAGCCATGCATGGACTCCCGAAGCCATAGCCACACTACAGCTTGCCACACGCATGGGCAGCTACAAGAAATTCAAGGAATTCACTTCAATAATCGACAATAAACCGGAGCCTATTTTCATCCGCGACTTCCTTGAGTTTAAGAAAGATACGCCTGTGCCTGTTGAAGAGGTCGAACCAATAGAGGCCATAATGAAACGTTTCGTCACCGGAGCTATGTCGTTCGGCTCTATATCACGCGAAGCACACGAAGCTCTCGGTATCGCCATGAACGCCATCGGCGCACGCTCCAACACCGGCGAGGGTGGAGAGGATGCCGAACGTTTCAAACCGCGTCCCGACGGATCATCTGCCCGTTCGGCCATTAAGCAAGTCGCATCAGGGCGTTCCGGAGTGACAGCTGAATATCTTGTGAATGCTGACGAAATACAGATCAAGATTGCCCAGGGCGCAAAGCCCGGTGAAGGCGGACAACTACCCGGATTCAAAGTAGATAAGATAATAGCCAAGACACGCCACTCCATACCAGGCATATCGCTGATCTCTCCACCTCCACACCACGACATTTACTCTATCGAAGATCTCGCACAACTGATATTCGATCTTAAGAACGTGAACCCTCGAGCCAAAGTCAGTGTGAAACTTGTAAGCGAGAGCGGAGTCGGCACAATTGCAGCAGGTGTAGCCAAAGCAAAAAGCGACCTGATCACTATCTCCGGTAGCGATGGAGGCACCGGGGCTTCACCGGCAAGTTCAATCCGATATGCAGGTCTGCCTGTAGAGATCGGCTTGGCCGAAACACAACAGACTCTTGTGCTAAATAACCTCCGCGGACAAGTGAAACTACAAGCTGACGGGCAACTTAAGACGGCCCGTGATGTAGTAATAATGGCCATGCTTGGTGCCGAAGAATTCGGATTTGCCACAAGTGCGCTTATTGTGCTCGGATGTGTTATGATGCGCAAATGCCATCTCAACACTTGCCCGGTAGGTGTTGCCACACAAAATGAGGAACTGCGCCGTCGATTCGTAGGCCGTTCGGAATATGTGGTCAACTTTTTTCGATTCCTTGCTCAGGAGATCAGAGAAACTTTAGCCGAAATCGGAGTACGGTCGCTCGACGAAGTGATCGGACGTGCCGACATGCTCAAAGTAAAGAATGACTGTGCTACCCATAAGACATCACATCTCGACTTCTCGCGACTGCTCTACATGCCAAGCGAGGCCAAAGCAAACGCAATCATCAATGTTGTGCCACAGACACACGATATCGACCATGTACTCGACCGCGAACTGATATCGCGTGCATATCCGGCCATAGAGTCAGCCATGCCGGTCGAACTCGATTTTCAGATCCACAACACCGACCGCTCCGTAGGCGCAATGCTATCAGGTGTAATAGCTTCAAAATATGGCAACGAAGGTTTACCATACGGCACCATCGCTTGCTCATTCAAAGGTTCAGCCGGACAATCGTTCGGAGCATTCCTTGCCCATGGTATTACATTCCGCCTCGAAGGTGATGCCAACGACTATGTAGGAAAAGGCCTTTCAGGAGGACGCATAGTGATCGTTCCACCTAACGGAACCACATTTGTTCCACAAGACAACATAATTGCCGGTAATACAATACTCTATGGCGCTACCTCTGGCGAGATATACATAAACGGACGTGTGGGAGAACGTTTTTGCGTTCGCAACTCCGGCGCTACAGCTGTGGTGGAAGGTGTCGGTGACCACTGCTGCGAATATATGACTGGCGGACGTACCGTAGTGCTCGGTACCACCGGACGCAACTTCGCCGCCGGGATGAGCGGAGGCATAGCCTATGTATGGAATCCCGATGGCAATTTCGACTACTTCTGCAACATGGAAATGGTAGAACTGTCGCTAATAGAGGATATGGCCGACAACCGCGAGCTATACCGTCTGATCGGCAACCATTACAAATACACACGTAGTCCGCTCGCAGGGGCGATGCTCGACAATTGGCAGCACTATGTCGATCAGTTTATCAAAGTGATACCGTTTGAGTACAAAAAGGTGCTTCATCAAGAGAAGATGGACCGCATGCAACAGAAAATCGCCAGCATTGAGCGCGATTGATCCGAGTATGCTTAAACAAATTATTACAGACAACATAACGCAACAATATATATGGGAAATCCCAAAGCGTTTCTTACAATACCTCGCAAAGAGGCCGGATACCGTCCTCTCAACGACCGTATAAAAGATTACGGAGAAGTTGAGCAGACACTAAATCCAGAAGACCGTCGCCTACAGGCATCACGCTGCATGGAGTGCGGCGTGCCATTCTGCCACTGGAGCTGTCCGCTCGGCAACCGTCAGCCTGAATGGCAGGACCGCCTATATAAAAACGACATACGCGGAGCATACCGTCTGCTTACCGCCACCGA
>CANPDS010000166.1 GCA_947573015.1 uncultured Muribaculum sp. | reverse complement strand
TACGAAAATCAACTATCTGAGAAGCCGCAATCCTCGCCTCCATACAGATGAGGTGCTTGTAGCTCTCTCGGTCCTCAGTCCGCGTGACGAGAAATGCCGTAAAGCTCTTGAAAAGCTTCCGGAACTTGACGGATGTCAGGTACACTCCACCGTTATGCTTGGAGAAGTGGATCATAAGATATTCAAGAAACTTGGTGTGGGACTTACTTGTGATCCTGCTAAGAAAAAATAATTTAAGACGTCGGATATAATCTGCGTCAACCGAAAAAGCCCTTATTAAAGAAAAATTTCGTTAATAAGGGCATTTTTCGTACAAAAGGGTGGGTGGCTTCTGATAATTTATGTAAATTTGCGCATGCAACCCTTCCTTGAAAAGCCGTTGCTGGTAATATTAGTAATTACACCTATATTATAATATAAGTATTTTTGGTATGAAGAAGCATAACTTTTATGCAGGCCCGTCGATTCTTAGCGAGTATACGATTAAGAACACGGCAGAGGCTATCAAGGACTTCGCCGGAACAGGTCTGTCCATTCTTGAGGTGTCGCACCGCAGCAAAGAGTTTACCGCAGTTATCGAGGAGGCACAGGCTCTTGTAAAGGAGCTTCTTGAGGTTCCCGAAGGCTACTCTGTACTTTTCCTTGGCGGTGGCGCTTCAATGCAGTTCTGCATGGTGCCTTATAACCTTCTTAAAAAGAAAGGCGCATATATCGATACCGGTACATGGGCATCGAATGCCATAAAGGAGGCAAAACTTTTCGGAGAAGTTGATGTGGTGGCGTCTTCAAAAGACAAAAACTATACATATATTCCAAAAAATTACGTGGTGCCTGAGGATGCCGATTATTTCCACTACACCACCAACAATACAATCTACGGAACAGAGACACGTTTCGATCCCGATGTAAAGGTACCTCTGGTTGCCGACATGTCGAGCGACATTTTCTCACGTCCTGTCGATGTAAGCAAGTATGATCTCATCTATGCCGGTGCGCAGAAGAATCTTGCTCCTGCCGGTGTCACTGTAGTTATTGTTAAGGATGCGGCGCTTGGCAATGTTGACCGCGCTATCCCCACAATGCTCGACTACCGCACCCACATCAAGAAGGGATCAATGTTCAACACTCCTCCTGTGCTTCCCATCTACTCTGCTCTACAGACTCTGAAGTACTATAAGGAGATTGGTGGCATAAAGGCTCTACAGCGCCATCGATTCAAGCCGCATGTTCGTCGGAACTGTTGAGCCGGAAGACCGTTCGATCATGAACGTCTGCTTTGTGATGAAGCCCGAGTATACCGAACTTGAGAAGGACTTTATCGACTTTGCCTCTACCAAGGGTATCGTCGGTATCAAGGGACACCGTTCGGTAGGCGGTTTCCGTGCATCGCTCTACAACGCGCTCCCCATCGAGAGTGTGAAGGTGCTCGTCGATGCTATGAACGAGTTTGAGAAAAAGCACTGATAACTAATTTATACGATACTATAATGAAAGTATTAGTAGCAACCGAAAAACCGTTTGCCGCTGTAGCAGTCGACGGTATCCGCAAGGTGATCGAAGATGCCGGTTATGAGCTCGAACTTCTTGAGAAGTATAGCGACCGTGCTGATCTGCTTGCTGCCGTAGCTGATGCCGACGGCCTTATCATACGTTCCGATAAGGTCGATGCTGAGGTGCTTGATGCTGCAAAGCAGCTAAAGATCGTTGTTCGTGCCGGTGCGGGATACGATAATGTTGATCTTTCTGCTGCAACCGCCCACAATGTTGTGGTTGAGAATACTCCTGGCCAAAATTCAAATGCAGTTGCCGAACTTGTGTTCGGTATGGCTGTGATGGCTGCTCGCAATAGCTATAACGGCACTTCCGGTATAGAGCTTAAAGGTAAGAAACTCGGTCTGCAGGCTTATGGTCAGGTAGGCCGCAATGTAGCTCGTATTGCCAAAGGTTTCGGTATGGAGGTGAGTGCATTCGACCCCTATTGCCCGGCAGGTGCTATGGAGGCGGAGGGCGTGGCTCCAGTTGAAGGTACTGATGCTCTCTACAGTGGTAATAATGTGGTGTCGATCCATATTCCTGCCACACCGGAGACCAGAGGAAGCATTGGCTATCAGCTTATCACAAAGATGCCAAAGGGCGGCATTCTTATCAATACCGCCCGTAAGGAGGTGATTGATGAAGCCGGCTTGGAAAAGGCTCTTGAGGAGCGCACCGACATTAAGTATATGGCAGATGTCAAGCCCGACAATGCCGATGTTCTTAAAGAGAAATTCGGTGACCGTGTATTCTTCACACCTAAAAAAATGGGTGCTCAGACCTCTGAAGCCAATATCAACGCCGGTATAGCAGCCGCCAATCAGGTTGTTGCATATCTGCGTGATGGTATCAACCGTTTCCAGGTTAACAAGTAAGCATATTTATAGCATAAAAAAGAGAGCCATGGCTTGCAATTCGCAAGCCATGGCTCTCTTTTTTGCTATTTGAGTATTTTAGGAGGAGATAAAATTGCTGATATTATTCAGGCAGATTGTAATATTTGTTGAAAATAAAAGGTGTGGTAGGAGTCTACTTTGGTGCGTCCGCTCCCAAATATCTTATTATAGGCTGGTGGATGCATCAAGGAAAGTCAATGAAGGCTGAAACCGAGCGTTTTGTAGTTGCTGGATGGATATTGAATAGGTAACATATTGTTAAAATATGTTAAAACGGGGGGGGGTAGAAGTTTTTATGTAAATATTTTGTTCGAAATCATAAAAATACATACTTTTGTTGCGAAACGAAAGTAATATATTTCGTATGAGGAATATATGTGAAATGTATTCTTGAATTAATGAAGAATCTAACCTAAAACGAACTTTTGTGTTTGACATAATTAGTATGTAAATATGTCGTATTCATCGTTATTTGGATCATTAAATAATGATTGACATACTTTCTTATCTGACATAAACATAAGTTTCTTTAATAAATCAATACTAACCAAGCAGTGCAATGAAGTACCTTAATCTGAAGATGCCTGTATTCTTGGCTATTGTTTGCCTTGTCGCAGGAGGCCTGACCTCTTGTAGTATGGAAGATAAAGCCGATGATGCAGTGCCGCGTCTAAGTATTGACACCTATGAGGCCACGCTTGCCAGAAATGGCAAGTCGCCGCTTGATAAGGATGTCACATTCCGGATTATAGCCAATAAAGGTTATGAAATCACTACCGAGCAACCGTGGCTCGGTGTGGATAAACCAACTGGTCACGGTATGACCGATGTGCTTATCATGGCTCAGGAAAATGAAACAGGTGCCCCACGCACGGGCACACTGATGATTCGCAGCGGCAATCTGTATGAGACTATTGCCGTGACACAGACCGATGTCGCTCCTGATCCGATGCGTGTGTTTTATCATCAGGATTTTGACTGGTGTATACCTTTTGCTCAGCCGAATTCAGATCCCGTAGGCGATCAGGATACAAGTGGAAAGAAACGGCAGGATGTGCTTGCTGATCCTATTAAATCAGGATGGGAGGCAACCGGACTTTCCATATATAATATGGAGGGCAAGCAAGTTTCGGCATACTATAATTACATACATTTCAATAACAACTTCATGAAGTATCATCCTGAATATAAAAGTCATGATGCAGGAGTGATATTGCCGAGGCTTGATCTCGGAACGGAAAAGGTCAACGCTGTTATTTCCGTGCAGATCTGTCCTGAAGGATCGTTGAAAAGCGGTCTTGACCAAGTGCCTTTTGTTGTTGCTATAGAGAGTGGTAGCGGATATGTAGGAGAGACTGGCAATAATAAGATCAGCCCTGTGTTTACTCCACCGACAGTCCAGCTTATATGGCACACAGTAGAGTATACTTTAAGAGATATAGCATCTGATACCCGTATATCGGTTCGTACGGATGGTAATAAGGCCGATTATTGCCGCTGGATGCTGAAGGAAATTACTATAAAGGAAACCAAATTATAACCGTGCCACTCCTATGAAACTATATCATAAAGTAAAGGCACTGCTGCTGTGTGGTGCCATGATGGTGGGCGGGAGTGCCCTCATCACTTCGTGTGACGATGATAAGGATCCTGAAGTATATATCGAAGCTTCCCAGACTATATTTGAAATAGATGCCGCAGGCCTCGACGCATCTGGCAAGCGTCCGGTTTTCGAACTTGGCAGTAATCAGGATTGGAGTGTGCGTGTATGTCCCGACTGGCTTAAACTCAACTATATGTCGGGTCAGCGTGGACGTGTGGTGATGCACATTACCGCTGATGTAAATGATACCGATCAGAATCGTCGCGGATGCGTAGAGATTGCCACTACGAGTGGTAAACCTGCGCTTCTTTATGTGACTCAGACACGTGTGCCTGGCGAGCTTGAGGTTTCCAATCAAAGTTTCAGTGTCAATCTGATCGGACAGCTTTCCAATGGTTCGAACCCCTCTTTTACCGTCACATCAAGCTATGCATGGACTATCGATGCGAGCGACTGGATTTCAGCTGAGCCGGCAACCGGTGCCGCCGGTACCACAACGGTAACACTCAATGTGGCTGTCAACGATTCGCGAGAAGCGCGCACCGGACGTGTCACTGTCACTATCGGCGATGAAAAGGTGGATATCGCTGTTAATCAGGATATCAAGTGTTTCGCCATTCCTGTCGATGCTATTGATGTGAATCAGGAGGGTAATGCTACAATCGCAGGACAATCTCTTGCCGCACCTGTTACCGCTCTTGAACCATGGACAGTGACTGAAAAGCCCAATTGGCTTACTGTAAGTCCGGATCATGGTGATGCCGGCACAACTACGGTTACGCTTGCTCTTCAGGCGAATGATGATGCGCCGCGTTCTGGTAATATTGTGCTTACATCCACTCATGGTGCAGTGCATACACTTGTTGTGAATCAGGATGGTACTCTCCCTCTTGACAACCGTCAGGCCGGTTACAGCTATTTCTGGGATCCGTTTGACTGGTGTCACGATGCCGCCGAAGAGCAGCGCAAGAAAGATCCGTCATTTGCCGATGCCATGGATCAGATGAATCTCGTGAATGGCAACGGAGCTAAGAATCTCAATATATATAATGGCGACGGTCTGGCATATGCAGGAAATTTCTATGCCAATCAGGGTGGAAAATGGGAGGTAATAAAAGAATATTCCGGCAATGACTATGTATATATCCTCGACGGATATCTCCGACTGGGAGCATCAAGCAATACCCTTGGTCTCAAGACGGCTGTTCCTTTGGATATTCCTGACGGATATTGCGCTAATGTGGAGCTTTCATTCAAGGGATGTAAAAATGGAACTGATAAGACTGTGCTTGTGGTCGAGGTTTTCGGCCCTGGTGTGGTTGTCGGTGGTCAGAATGGAAAACTAAGCGCCGAATTTAAGGTGCCTGATCAGGACAAGACCAAGAAATGGAAGTGGGAAGACCTCTCGGTAAAAATAGAGAAGGTGACATCCGAGACACGCTTTCTCATACGTCCGACAGTCATGGACGATAAGGGCAAGAATCCTTCGGCCAACTATCAGCGTCGCTGGCTTATAGATGAAGTAAGCATAAAGCGATATTAACAACCTTAATGCAAATAAAGTGATGAAATACATATTTAAAAATCTGAACTCATGCGGACGCTCGATGATGACGATGCTTATGCTTGTCATGGCTATGTGTGCCATAGGTGCCTCCGCACAAGTCACAGGTACCGTAACTGACCCGGATGGTGAACCTCTGATGGGTGCTACCGTAATGGTGGTCGGCTCAAGCGACGGTACAGCCGCTGATATCGACGGCAATTTCACAGTCAATGCCAAGCCTGGACAGTCGCTTCGCGTAAGTTCGGTGGGATATGAGACTGCTACCGTGCAGGTAGGAAAAGAGAAGCATATCAATATTGTGCTCAAAGAGAATTCTACTGTGCTTCAGGATGTGGTCGTGGTTGGTTATGGTACAATGGAAAAGAAACGCGTAACCTCTTCGATCACCTCAATCAAGGGTGATAACTTAATGAGTGGTCTGGGTGGCTCTACCATAGCCACTGCTCTCCAGGGAAAGGTAAGTGGTC
>CANPDS010000165.1 GCA_947573015.1 uncultured Muribaculum sp. | reverse complement strand
CGCCCCGATTGACCGTGAGGGTAAATGGGAGTTGCATCCCACACGTGGATTTCCCATGATATCGCGATAGGTAATAATAAGTAAGATAATATAAGGACACCGTTGCATCCCTATTCATATGGGTTTGTGCGGTGTCCGTTTTATTATGTGTCTGCTCAAAAGAGGGTTAGCTGGGTATCAATTAGTCGGAACGTCATGCGGTGTATTGGCGAGGGACCATGTTCGGCTATTGCAGCGCGATGGGCTTTGGTGGGGTAGCCTTTGTTGATATCCCATGCATAATGAGGGTATATGGCATGCAGACGGCGCATCTCCTGATCGCGATGCGTCTTGGCGAGGATTGAGGCTGCAGCTATGTTGGCGAATCTTCCATCGCCCTTTATAAAAGTGGTGCATTGCAGGTCGCCATAGGGTGAGAATCGATTTCCATCGACTATTACTGCTCCGGGCCGTACGTCGAGCATGTCGAGCGCACGATGCATCGCAAGAATGGATGCGCGGAGTATGTTGATTTGGTCGATCTCTTCGGCGCTCACTGAAGCCACGGCCCATGCTATAGCTTCACGCTCGATAAGCTCGCGCATCTTGTCGCGACGAGATTCGGATAGTTGCTTGGAGTCATTGAGCCATGGGTGGCTGAAGTCATCAGGAAGGATTACTGCGGCGGCGTAGACCGGGCCGGCAAGGCATCCTCGTCCGGCTTCATCGCATCCGGCTTCAAGGCATCCCGGTGTGTGGCACGCAGGCAGTGGCTGCATTGTAGCGGATTTATTGGATGAAGCCATATCCGTAGCCATAACGTGTCACGAGATAGTGCCCGAAGCGGCCGAGCTTCTCGCGCAGCCTGTCAAGTACGGTATTGATATAGCGTTCGCTTACGGTGTCCTTTTCGGGCCATGCGTTGTCGTATATCTCGTCGGCGTCAAAGATACGGTTTTTATGGCTAAGCAAGAATTCAAGCAGGCTATATTCGTCACGTCCCAGTTTTACCGGCTCATTGTCGATAAATGTGGTGCGTTCGTGGAGATTCATTACCAATGCATTGTGACTAAGCATGGCCGGTTTGTTGTTTTGCTCTGGATTGGTGCGGAACCTACGCATCAGGGCATTGACACGTGCTGTCATCTCTCGCATTGAGAATGGCTTGAGGATGTAATCGTCGGCTCCGAAGTCGAGACCCCCTATTACATCTCCATCGGGAGTTGAGCAGAATATCAGCAGTATGCGTGCTGTAGCTATGTTTTGTTTGAGATGATATGCGAGCTTTATGCCACTTGAATCTCCCAGGTTCATGTCGATTATGAACAGGCTGAAGTCGGAGAGATTCATCTCCATGGCCTCTTTTGCAGAATGGAACACTTTCACTTTGTATCCTTCTGTCTCAAGTGAATATTGCATGAGGTCGCAGGCGAGAAGATCCTCGTCGGCAATCATAATCTTGTGTCCCGTTGTTCCGGGATTCAAGGTATGAAGTATTGGCCTATCCAAGCTGAACATGCTCTAAAAGGGTAGTATGTGAATGTTTTAAATAGTAATTGTAGAGGGGAGAATGTCTGTAGTTGATTAAAATTTGAAATAAAATTATAGAAATAATCTGATTGGTATACCCTGTGCAACTGTATTGTAGCATTATTATAACAGGTGTGTTACTCGTGTCCGGAATGTAAATCAACTGTGACAATTTGGGGATTGAATTGCCATAAAAATGTAAAACGTCCGGATTCTTATGTATCCGGACGTTGATGTGATTATCCTATTTACTGGGATATTAGTGGAATTTTAGAGAGGGGAGTGTGAACGGAACTGATGGTTATGCTCCGCGTTTGCGGAAGTGGTCGCGTATGGTATCGACTACATTTATCACGTAGTCGCCCATCTTTTCCAGGTCATTGATGATATCCATGTAGTAGATACCGGCTTGATATTCGTAGACATGCTGGTTGATGCTCTCCACATTGTTCGACCGGTATTGGTTGCGTAGATTGTTGATCTCACGCTCTTTGTTGTATGAGCGTATTATATCTACCTCGCGCACCTTTTCCACATCGCTGAGAAGCACGAGCATATCTGACATAGCCTCCTTTACGTAGGTGAACATGGTGTCGATATTGTCGTATATCATCTGGTTGAACGCTACGCCGCTTTCCTGTTTGCGTATGAGTATCTTGGCGCATCCGAAGCAACAGTCGGCGATGCTTTCGATCTCGCTGACGATGTTGAGCATGGCAGCGATGTGAAGCTTTCCTTCGTTTGACAGGCGTCCTTCGGCGCATCGGTTGAGATAGTTGGCGATCTCGATTTCCATGCGGTCGGAAATCTCTTCATATTTCTCAAGACGTGAGTAGAGCTGGGAGAATTCCTCGCTCTTCTCTTTGGCGTGGACGAGATTTTCGGCCATGTCGATCATGCGTTGCACGCGTTCGGCATATACCACAAGTTCTTTCTCGGCCTGTGCGATATTGAGCTCTGAAGCACTGAGCAGACCTCCGGATATGAATTTGAGCTGGAATTCCTCGTCTTCCTTGTGTTTGGCCGGCACCAGTTTCTCCACGATCTTCACATAAAGTCCGGTGAGCCATATCATGATCACTACATTGACGAGGTTGAACACGGTATGGAACATTGACAGACCGAACGATACGCTGAACTGCATCTTGGCTACCTGGAGCAGCACGGGATGTTCGGCGGGAAGGGAGTTGCCGACAAACATGTCGTATGTGGCAGGATCCGTTGTCTCAAGGTTGTTGACAAAGCTGTACATCCCTTCGGGATTACCTTGTCCGAGCCATTGTGTGATGTCTACATTAAGCCGGACAAATGGGTAAAATACTGCAAGTGTCCATAAGATGCCGAATAGATTGAAGAGCAGATGGCCCATCGCCGTGCGCTTTGCCGCAACATTACCGCTCATGGAGGCGAGTAGTGGGGTGATGGTCGTTCCGATGTTGGAGCCGAGTACCACGGCACATGCCAGATCGAACGTGATCCACCCTTTGGTACACATGATGAGGACAATGGCAAATGTGGCTGCCGACGACTGTATAACTGCTGTTACGATGATGCCTACCAATAAGAAGAGCAACACTGACAGGAAGCCCATTGAAGCATAATGCTGCAGGAAGGCAAACATCTCGGGATTGCTCTGTAGATCGGGCACATAGTCGCTGATCATGTTCAGACCCATGAACAGGAATGAGAAGCCGATAATAAACTCGCCGATTGATTTCTTGCGTGATGAGTTGCAGAATAGCAGTGGCACCGCACATGCGATAAGCGGCAGTATGAACACCGAGGTGTCGACCTTAAACCCGAACAGGGCTATGATCCATGCCGTGAATGTGGTGCCGACATTAGCGCCGAAGATTACGGCCATTGACTGGCCCAGCGTCATCAGGCCGGCGTTTACAAAGCTGACCACCATTACCGTCGATGCCGACGAACTCTGTATGAGCGCTGTGATAAGTATACCTGTGAGCAACCCGGTGAAGCGGTTGCGGGTCATTGCCGACAAGATGTTGCGGAGTCGGTCGCCGGCGGCCTTCTGGAGGCCTTCGCTCATCACTTTCATTCCGTAAAGGAACAGGCCTACTGAGCCGAGAAGAGCGAAAAAGTCTAAAAGTGTATAGTTCATTACCTTAAAGGAATGTTGGCTATGTGGCTATACCGGGGGATGATGACTATCGGCGAGATTGAAATCATTGCATTAATGTATGTTGCAATCATCGCCGGATTAGCGCCGACGGTATGGCCGGTTTCTACATGCAAAGTTATATAAATGTTCAAAATTCTTTTCAGAATGGGTGAAAAAAATTTCCGGATGTCTTATGTGGTACTGGTTTGAGAACCTTTGGAGTCGGAAAAATGTTTTCATGAAAAGAAAAAACAGGTAATAAATTTCGAAAATAATATATGTTATGAAACATCGTGCTATGCTTCTGGGCGCTTTCGCTGTGGCCCTTCTTTCATCGGCTCCGAAGGCCGATGCGTGCTCGCGTATATTATATGTGGGCGATACTGCCGGAGTTGCCAACGACAGCGTTCTGCGTATTGTGGGGCGTTCTCTTGACTGGAAGACCCCCATTCCGACGAATGTCTATACATATCCGGCGGGAATGGCCAAGGTGGGCAATGAAGAGGCCAATCCTGTGAGATGGACTTCAAAGTATGGCGCTGTCTATGCCGTGAGCTACGATGGCGGTATTACCGAAGGTATGAACGAGAAGGGCCTCGTGATCAATTCGCTCTTCTGCAAAGGTGCGGTATATAATAATGAGTCAAGCGCCACGAAGCCGTCTATATCTCTGGCGGTGTTTGTGGGTTGGCTGCTTGATATGAATGCTACTACTGATGAGGTTGTGGACGTGCTCCGCAAGCACGACTTCTTGATCGGGGGCGCTACGTTTGATGGCGGCACTGTGTCAGCTCTCCACTGGGGTATCACCGATGCTACGGGAAAGAGCGCCATAGTGGAGTTTGACAATGGTGAGGTGAAGATCTACGAAGGGCAGGATATACGTGCTCTGACCAATCTTCCCGCCTATCCCGCAATGACTGCGATAAATGATTACTGGGAGGCCATAGGTGGTGTGCATATGCTCCCTGGCACGGTATCAAGCCCCGATCGTTTTGTGCGCGGATCGTTCTTTGAAAATCATGTCGAGCATACCAATGATGTGGCTGAGGGATTTCCCATCATCCGCTCAATCATGGCCAACGTGTCGGTACCATACCACTACACAGTAGAGACTTCGCCTGAGGTATCGTCGACACAGTGGCGTTCCTACTCCAACATCCGTGATCTCACATATGGCTTTGAGCCGGTCAGCAATCTTGGAGTTTTCTTCATCGACCTGAAAAAGGTAGATCTGCGTCCCGGAGCTCCTGTAAGACGTATCGATGTCACAAAAACCTACAATGTTGTAGGCGATGCCACTTCTCTGCTCAAGCCTCACGCACCCTTCAAACCGATGTATTGATGGCGCTAGGTCGCTATCATGGGAGATACATAAAGGCCGGCCATTCGCCGGCCTTTTTTCGTCATATAACGAATGGTTAAGCTGTATTTTTTGTGTTTTTACATGTGATTTGAAAAAACACACATTAGAATAGTGCGAAATTCGGAAAAACTGTTAATTTTGCGAAAAGTCCACCAATCAATCCTTCTCCACCATGAATTATCGCGCTATTCTGTTGTCACTTATCGTCACTTTCGTCTTGTCTCCGGCAGTATGTGATGGGGTCCGGCTGCAGGAAAATGGCTAGAACTAAAAAAGCATTAGAAAAGAGAGAGACCCGAATGGGCACATATGATGAAAACTTAAAACGTGTAGGAAATTAATGAAGAAGATATATTACTATTGTTTCAGTGCTATAATTACCATACGGGATATTACATATAATTCCGAAGATTATGATAATGATGATGAGAGCCTTAAATATTTAAAACTCAAATATTACAGCGATTATCTTCAGCTTCAGAACGACTATATTAACGCCATTGTAGCATTGATCTCAGATTGTGGATGTAAGTATGTCACGTTAGATTGGTTAGATGCACATAAATGGGAAATTCGTGAAATTGTCAAAGGAAACCGAGCATTAGCTGATAAGTTGATTTCAGATGTATTTAAATTTAAAGAAGAACAACGATTGAGCATGGAATCAGCATCAGAGTTACTGGGTTATGCATTTGACCGCTTATGTGATGTAATCCTAACGAATAAGACACATTCGTTTGAGTTGATTACGGGTGCTGCCTTTATGACGTATGTTAGAATCCCATTTAAACTAAGTAATTATAAACGTGAATATGTGCACGGAGATGCCCGAATAGTGTGTAAATTAAATGAAATCGAAGATTGAAATGAATAAAGGGAAATGGCATGAAATAGTTAAGTACAAACCGGAAAATTACCGTGACAGGATATATTATGGAGACGAATGGTCATCACCATATTATTTAGGTAAACGGTTTGGTGGCAAAATATTCACTGTAGAAGAATACTTAGGTGTCGAAAATAACTATATGGACACACTTAGGGAAATAATAATTGCAAGTGGATGCAAATATCTGTATATTTGGCATACGAG
>CANPDS010000164.1 GCA_947573015.1 uncultured Muribaculum sp. | reverse complement strand
ATCATCTGAAATTATCCACCCGGATAGTATAAAATAATTTTCAAGACTTACTTATAAATATAATTGAACCATATTCGACTATCGCGATTTGGCAAAGCATAATAAATCAGAAGAACTGAAGGAGAAAATCTCCATACTTCCCGATACTCCCGGCTGCTATCTTTACTATGATGCAGCCGGGACGGTAATTTATGTGGGTAAGGCAAAGAATCTGAAGAGGCGTGTGTCGTCATATTTCAACCGTACCCACGATAGCATACGTACAAATATGCTTGTGCGCAATATCGCTGATATGCGCTATATCGTAGTGCCTACGGAGGAGGATGCGCTTAATCTTGAGAATTCGCTTATAAAGGAGTATAAACCGCACTATAATGTGCTTCTCAAGGATGATAAGTCATATCCGTGGATTGTAGTCACCAAGGAGCATTATCCGCGTGTGTTTCTTACAAGGACACGACTGAAGGATGGCTCGAAATATTTTGGCCCATATACCAACACAGGTGTGGCCAAGGCAGTGCTGAATCTTATACGTGAGCTGTATCCGGTGCGCACGTGCCGACATGCTATAACTCCTGCCTATATCGCCAAAGGTAAGGGTAGGTTGTGTCTGGAGTATCATCTGAAGAATTGTCTGGGATGTTGTACCGGGCGTATCAATGAGGCTGAATATGGCGATATGATCGATCATGTGAAGCAGATATTGCGTGGCGACACTCAGGAGTTGCTCGACTATCTTCGCGGCGAGATGGAGAACCTTAGTCTTGAATTGCGCTTTGAGGAGGCTCAGGCGATAAAGGAGAAATATCTTCTCATCGAGCGCTATCAGTCGAAGAGCGTGATTGTGAGTCAGACGTTGGATGATGTGGATGTGTTCGGTGTTGACGAAGATGGCGACCAGATATATATAAATTACATGCATGTGCGTCGCGGAGCTATCGTGCGTAGCATCACGCTTGAGTATAAACGCAGGCTTGACGAGACTCTTCCACAGCTGCTCGATTATGCTATATCGGAGGTTGCCGAACGGTTCGATATAAAATATGATGAGATTGTAGTGCCGGAGATGCCCGAGACACCGGTGGCGGGCGTGACGTTTACCGTGCCCAAGCGAGGCGATAAAATGAAACTTCTGGATGTATCGACGAGAAATGCACGGCAGAATAAGATCGATGCTTTGAAGATGATGGAGAAGCATGCTCCTGAGAAGCGTGTGGAGCGGACGCTTGAACGTATGAAGCAGGATTTCCGCCTGTCGGTCCTTCCACGACATATCGAATGTTTCGACAATTCAAATATCCAAGGCACGAATCCGGTGGCCTCGTGTGTGGTGTTCCGCAATGCCAAGCCTTCAAAACGAGACTATCGTCATTTCAATATCAAGACTGTAGAAGGCCCTGACGATTTCGCTTCGATGAAGGAGGTGCTCACGCGGCGTTATACGCGTCTGATGGAGGAGGGTGAGGAGTTGCCTCAGCTCATTGTGGTAGATGGTGGAAAGGGCCAGCTTAGTGCGGCAGTTGAGGTGCTTGACGATATGGGCTTGCGTGGTACGATTGCTGTGGTAGGAATTGCGAAACGTCTTGAAGAGATTTATTTCCCCGGAGACAGTGTGCCGTTGTATATCGATAAAAACAGTGAGTCGCTGCGTATTGTGCAGCAGTTGCGCGATGAAGCTCACCGATTTGGCATAACGCATCACCGCAACCGGCGTAGTAAGAGTCAGATAACCAGTGAGTTAGACGGGATAAAAGGCGTTGGTGATAAAACTAAAGAGGCTCTGCTTCAGCACTTTAAGAGTGTGAAGCGTCTTCGCGAGGCATCCATTGACTCTATCGCTGATATTGCGGGCCCATCACGTGCATCTCTAATCTATACCGCCCTCCATCCGGAATAGATATGTGGGGTATCAACAAACTTTAAAATAAATCAGAATATTTGCATGTGGGTTAATTGCCGTTCGTTACTTCCGGTATGGTGGGGTAACGTGTGTGAAAATGTACGGCGCATGCAGGATAATAACGTAGGATTATAGTCGCTGAGAATTGAATATTTCCGCACTGCTTGGATTATGGTGGGAAATATCGTAATCTCAAAATAAGACGGACAGCCGCACTATTTTTGTGCGGCTGTCCGTCTTATTTTGAGATTTAACTGATTTATCTCAGTTATTGGATTTGGCGCTTTCTTGAAATCGTGTCCATCGGGTTGATTCTATCAGGGGGAATCAGCGAATGATTGCGGTCACGGCCTTGTCGGCATAAACGCCCTTGAGAATCCTTTTTAAATCAGGACGACGGATTTCGTCGCGCTTTAGAACAATCAGTATCTGTGAGTCGTCGGCATTGATGCGCTCTACAATTGTGCTGATGTGGTCTGACTCGGGGATGATCACGATATTGAAAGCGTCGGATTTTAGTTGAGAATTGAATGCCGGAGTCAGTATCGCATCGTTATCTGTGAGATGATTGATAAGATTAACTTTCCGACCGATTTTTTCGAGGCTCCCGACGATTTCTGATACAATATGATTCCCTTCATCATCGGCGAGATTATCGACGAATACGGTGGTAAGAGATGGCCCAGAGAGCAACTCTGTGCGTACTGTGCCTATGGCATGCTTGTCGTCAGGTTCGATCACAAGTGCACGCTGCTCGCATCCCATATTGGCAAGGTCGCTCGGATCTTCCACTCTGTTGCGCCATTTCACGAGGAAAACAGCCAGAATGGAAGGACATATGAATGATAGCACAAGGGCGATAAGTATGATAATGATCATTTTCTTGTTGCTGGTCTTCTCCGGAGTGTGCGGTGGATCGATGACGAATCCAAGTGTGGATGTCGATGATACCTGAAGAGCCGCATTCTCACGCTTCTGCAGCAAGAACATATACAGCTCATTCTTCATAGAACGATCGCGCATAAGGTTGATGTACTCTCGCTCGTATGCCGGCATTTTATTCAGACGCGTCTGTGCCGTTCCCATCAGCCCCGTCATGGCATTGAGGCGCATTTCACTTTCTGTGAGCATTCCATCCACATTTTTGAGGATAGAGCTGCGCAGTTCTGCAATCTGGTCATTGATGGCCATAAGCTGAGGGTTGTCGCCCTTGGCCGACCGTTCGAGATTCTTACGTGTGAGGAGAAGTTCGTTGTATTTTGCAATCATGGGGTTGCCGAGGCTCTCTACCACTGGGATAAGATCATAGGCAGCTGAGGGATTCTCCAATGTGCGTTTTACCATGCGGTAATATTCCTGAGTGGTGCGTGCTGTCACAATATCTTCCATCTTTCCGACGGTATTCTCCACGAGCATTCCTGCTTCAGCATCCATTCCGACGAGCTTATTCTCCGTTTTGAATTTTTCAAGTTTTTGTTCTGAATCGGTCAGGTCACTGAATAGATCGGCGATACGTTCATCATAAAATTTCAGTTCGCCTGTGGCATTCTCTGCACGGCGTTCGATACGGCGTTTGTTATACTGATTGATATATTCCGACAGTACCGTATTGCAATATTCATCGCTACCTCCGGTTATTGATACATCAATGGCATCAGCGAGTTTATCTACTATGTCGGTATCGATGCTTTTTTCGAGTTTATGTGCGGCCATGTCCACACCTGTGATGATAATATCGACTGACATATTTTCATCGGCGGGATGTGGCAAGTTACCAGCTGAGAGTGTTATAGGGCCATAAGGTGTGTTGAGCGTGGCGGGCAGAGTGGCATCTTTGACCTCGTCGAGTGTAGTTCTCCAGAAAAATGGACCTTTGACGGCTTTTGCATTGATTCGGCCATCGGGTTTTATGACGGTGCGTATCATAATCGCACGCTTCAATGTATCCAGATTTGCAGATGGCAAAGAGGCGATGACCGGGCTATTGGGATACAGAAGCTTCTTGCTCAATCCGTCGCGCTCGATGTATGTGTATGTCAGTCCCAGAGCCTGTACCGTGCGCACGGCCATGTCATGGGCGCTTATGAGATATATCTCGTTATTGACGGATGATGAACCGAATCCACCTACCGAGAACATCTTCATCATCCCCATCAGACCGCCTCCTTTGCTTGCTCCGGAAGATGTATCGGATGTGCTTTCTTCAATCAGCACGGTAGCGGATGATTCGCAATGCTTGAGCGATCGGATCAGAAATAAAGAGGCGGTGCCCATTATTACCACGAAGGCAATGGCGTAGACCCACCACAGGCGTCGCATCTCGCGCAGATAACGCCGGAAGTCGAGTGAACGGTCAGTCGTTGTTTCCATTATATTTTGATTCTTTTTGTTTCTGAATAAGATGTCTGTTTTACTATTTCCTCACTCTTTGTATTGACCATGTTTTGCGCCTTTCTGCATAGCATGCCCAATGTCAGCATTGTTATGAATCCGGGTGGAGTGGTGAATGCATTTCCAGAGGTAGATTCAATAAGGATAAAAAGGATGAACAGCGTGCCTACCTTAAAGTATACTGAATAACTCTTGTCAGGCATTCGAATGAAGAAGCGGATCTTTATATATATATATCGCCAGAATGCAATGAATAACACTAATCCCATAAAACCAAATTGTGCCAACGACGGATAAAACGCATCACAAATAAAGCTGGAATAGCTGGGACTTAATCCCCATATCTTATCCAGTCCATATTCGTAATATAGAGTGGAATAGTTTGTCTCGGATGCATAAGTAGCGAAAGAGGCAAAACCTGATCCCATTGGGAAGTAATCGATCAATATGAGAAATGATGTGGCATACAATACCGGTCTGGCATATGATGCAGCTACGTTTGGATCAAATGTCCCGGAATTACCTGTAATGTAATAGTAACTGAATTTTTTCCACACCACGGCAATAACTATGATGCAGAGCACCGTAAGAATAAGTCCATGCTTGAGTGAGAAATGTTTAAGTACCCCCGGACGGTATATGAACAGGAAGAAGATCGCAAGCACCAATTCGGCATAGTACTTTGACCGGCCGCAAAGAAGTCCGAAGCAAAGCCATATTACAACGAGGAAAGTGTCTCGTTTGCTTAACCGGCAATTTTTATCCAAGGATGTCAGTATGAAAAGCATTGTAGAGATGAATTGTGTCATCCCCACTTCTGCCGGATGGCCCGAGACCAACGTTTGCACCCTATATCCTCCCATGAGTATGATGCAGTTTATGGTTACTATTGTGGCACTTGTGATACGTATCGTACGTTTATCAATATAATCCCATGACATACCTGCCCCATATATAACTACAAATGCAACGAATGGCTTCAATTCAATCACAGCGTCCATCAGCACATTTGATGTGAGGTTGTAATGTTTGAAAATCAGAGTGTAGGCCAGGTATACGACATCGACAGCCAATAATGTCCAAAACAAGGAGTAAGATTTCCACTTCCTGTTTACTATACAATCCATGACCGCAAAGAGGCCAAGCAGGCCAAACATTATCTCATCTATATAATTGACCGCCGGGTTCTTGCCAATCGGCAGAAAAACCAGCAGGACTATAAAGAGGATATTGAATATTTGGCGGACTTTAAACACCTGATACAGTTGTGATTAATTTACCGTAAGAGCGATGATCAACGATGCAATAACGGAAGCTGTGCTGACGATTGTTGATATTACGGAGAGTTTATAACCGTTGTTCTGATTGTATTTTGAGTTGTCTTGCTTTATTGAGTTTGGTTCTACATATACAATGTCGTTCTGCTTCAGATAGAAATAAGGAGATGAGAACAGGTTTGTATCATGGAGGTTGATGCGCTGGTATTCACGGTTGCCATCGGGCAGTTCGCGGATGATTATCACATTCTCGCGTTTTCCATAGTCGGTGAGGTCGCCACATGCTGCAAGAGCATCAATGATAGAGAACTTTTCGGAAGTCACATTTATAGTGTGAGGAGATGACACTTCGCCGAGCACATTCACTTTGAAATTGATCAGAGTAACTTTTACAATGGGGTCTTTTACCGTAGCACTTACCTTTTGTTTTATGAGATCGGCCAATCCTTGTGTTGTCATGCCTGCGACATGTAGTTCACCAAGAATGGGGAAATCGATATCGCCTTCGGCATTGACGATATATGTCGGGACACGGCTCGAACCGGTGGTGTTGGATGTTG
>CANPDS010000163.1 GCA_947573015.1 uncultured Muribaculum sp. | reverse complement strand
CGGCATACTGGTTGGCATACTCTACATCATACCATACTTCCAGTATGTGACGCTGATTCCGGTAGCACTGGTGTGCCTCATCGATTCGATGGGCGGTGGAGTGCATTTCTGGTCAGAACTGGGACAATGCCTCCTCGTCTACGCAGTGAGCCAATGCATATGCGACTACATACTCACTCCGAAAATCATGGGCAAGACCATGGGACTCAACCCGGCCATTATCCTGCTGGCACTATCGGTGTGGGGGTCCCTGCTCGGACTGATAGGCATGATCATAGCACTGCCCATGACCACCATACTCCTCGCCTACTACAAAGAATACGTCGTCAACCCCTCCGACACCTCCTCCTCTTCCGACCCATCATCGACATAGTGTGCATAAAAAATAGGAGCTCCCTGAGAATTTGTTACTCAGGAAGCTCCGAATGCCTGTTAATAGGTTTATTCTGCCGTCAGTATGGCAATGTCATCCCACGATGCAGCCACATCAATGCCACCACGGGAATCCTCCTTAATGCGCAACTCAATATAACGAGCATCGACAGGACGTTCGAAAATCACGGTACGCGGAGTGGCATGATGCATGATATTGCCAAACTCCTTACCCGATCCGGCAGGAACAGTCCATTCACCTCCGTCGCGGCTTGCCACACACTCATAGCGGTAGACGGTGCCCGGACGCGCATCGGCATGGGGAGTATACACGAATCCGGTCACTTTGGTAAGCCCTGGAAGCGATACACGAACGTCGTTTCCATGCAGACTGGCTGTAGCTCCAGCCACGGCTTTATGTCCGGCCGGCACAGTACCATTGGCCGGAGCCTCCTCGGCAGGCATTTCTATAAGGTATGCCTCAATCGGATTAAGGTTGGCTTTCCCTCGGCTGGAGGTGATGTTGACGCGCACAGCCTCTACATCGGCCGGCTCAAACGTGAGAATGCGGCGGTAGCCTATAGTGGTGCCATCGGCCAATGGCTTCCACACGCCATCGGAGAGGCCCTCCACGATAAATGACTCCACACGCTGTCCCTTGGAGATATCCTCTCCGAGGAGCACACAGTTGACAGCAACAGGAGCGTCGAACTTCACCGTGCCGTCGCCCGAGCCGAGAGGTGCACTGAAATTGCGGTCCATCCACCCCTTGAACTCCATAAGGCGTAGCGAGTCGGATGGCGCGATGCGACCCCGCCGGTCAGGAGGTATATTGAGCAGAAGAGTAGAGTTGCGACCCACCGACTGCATATATATATCGGCAAGCTCGCGCACGCTCTTGGGTTTCTCATCCGGATGGAAGAACCATCCCGGACGTATCGACACATCCACTTCCGACGGCCACCAATGCAGAGTTTCTGCCTTGGCAAGCAACTCGCGGCTACCAAGATCGCCCGACATCACGTTGATCCCCAGACTGTCGTTGGCGGCGCCGCTCCATGGATATATGGTAGGCACGAGCGGTGTCACACTCCATTCGGTCTCGCGGCCCATACCATCCTCATTGCCTACCCAGCGCACATCGTCGCCGGTGATGGCAAGCACTGCATCGGGTTGCAGCTCCTCCATCACCTTGCGGAAGCGTTCCCAGTCATATTCCTGACGCTTGCCGTTGGGGCCTTCGCCGCAAGCACCGTCAAACCACACCTCGTCGATCTTGCCATAATTGCCGAGCAATTCACTGAGCTGGGCCACAAACATATCATTGTACTTCTCCGAGTCGCCGTAGCAGGGTGCATTGCGGTCCCATGGCGAAAGATAAAGACCGAGTTTCATGTCATATTTGTCGCATGCCTCACGAAGTGCCTTCACCACATCACCCTTCCCTTCAAGCCATCCAGAAGAGGCTACCGAATGGTCAGTGGTCGAGGTGGGCCAAAGGCAGAATCCGTCATGATGCTTTGCGGTAAGTATCACCAGCTTGAATCCCGCATTTTTGAGCGTTGCCACCCATTGCTCGGCATCGAAGTCGCTCGGAGCAAACAGATCGGGACTCTCCGTGCCATCGCCCCACTCGCGGTTGGTGAAGGTGTTGACACCGAAATGCAGAAACGCCGTAAGCCCAAGCTGCTGCCATGCAAGCTGCTGCTCGCTCGGCACCACGCGCGAGGCTATGTCGGCACGCTCCTCCGCGGTAGCTCCGGCCGGTATTGTTGCGCTTTTTACGAAATATTTCTCACTCCCTGATGACACACACCCACCCAGAAGCAGTGTGCCTATGGCGCCAAGGGCCACAGCCCCACGGCGCATCTCTCTTGCTATATTTGTCATGGTCAGATATTTTTTTACTCGGATCTGTTGGTATGATTCACAAAGTTAGCCATTTCGCACGGTTAATCGTCAATATTCCGCAGGCATTTTTAACAATAGCCGCCACATATTGACATTTTGTAACAACATTCTGCTCCTTTCACCTCATTTTACAAGTATTTACCACTTCAATAGCAATCGTTTCGGAAAATTTCACTACCTTTGCATCCAAATTTACTCTTATGGATTTAAAGAAGGTTTTATACATCTCGCAGGAGATTTCACCCTATGTTCCGGCTTCCGATATCGCCGACAAAAGCCGCGACCTCGCGCAAGGTATCCAGGAAAAAGGGTATGAGGTGAGAACATTCATGCCGAAATACGGTCTGATAAAGGAACGCCGCAACCAGCTCCACGAAGTAATCCGCCTATCAGGCCTCAACATAGAGATTGATAATTCCGACCATCCGCTTATTATCAAGGTAGCCACACTGCTCCCCACGCGCATGCAGGTATACTTCATCGACAACGAAGACTACTTCCTGCGCACACAGACTGCCCCCGACATGGAGTTCCGCCTGACTCCCGACGACAACGACGAGCGATCGATATTCTTCGTGCGCGGCGTAGTAGAGACCGTCAAAAAACTGCGTTGGGATCCCGGCTACATACACTGCATCGGCTGGATTTCAGCACTCGCACCGCTATATCTGCGCCGCATATATGCCGACGACCCTACTTTTGCCGGCTCAAAGATCGTATACTCTCTTTTCAACGATAAATTCGAAGGCACTCTCGACCCTCGTCTGGTCGAAAAGCTCGCGCTTGAAGGATTCGCTCCCGAAGACATAGCCACTCTAGGCGACAAACCGGTCGACTGGATCACCCTCAACAAGCTTGCCATCGACTACTCCGACGCTGTGGCTCAGTCATCGCCCGACATTGATCAGGAACTGATCGACTATATCAAGAAGTCAGGCAAACCGTTCCTCCCCTACGCCGACACCGACCGTGCCGACAGCTTCGCCGAGTTCTACGCCTCGCTATAATCCCCCCGACACTATTGCCTAATATGAAATACTCAAGGATTCTACCCCTTGCTGCCATATCAGCCCTCGCATTCTACGCTTGTGAAGAGGGCACCTCCTCAATCGGCTCATCGATCGTAAGCGACGAAATCGAGATCGTCATCGACTCCGCTTTCACCGTCACCGGCTCTTCAGTACCGGTAAGCAGCGTGGTTTCGCGCTCTGAATATCAGATCCTAGGCAACATCGATGCTAAAGGATACGGAACCCTATCGGCCGACTTCGCAAGCGGATTCATGCCCGCAAACAAGCTCACCACAGGCTATGGAATGACTGCCGCAAACGTCGACTCCATACGCCTCGCTATGGTAATGCGCAAAGGGCAGATGATAGGCGACTCCGTGATGCCGCTCGGCCTTGAGGTATACAGGCTCAACAAGCCTCTCCCCTCATCCGGACTAACATCCGACTCGCCCATCAACACATATTACGACGCTTCATCGCCCATCGCCTCGGCCATCTACAATGCCACAGTTGCCGGTCTGCCCGACAGTATCGCCGCCGACTATACATACTCAAGCTCCTCGACCGACGAGGCACGCGTGGTATACGTAAAGCTCCCACGTGAACTCGGCCAAGACTTCTACCGAAAATACCTCTCTACCGAAGGACCGGCGCTGTTCAACGACCCCACGGCCTTCACCAACTGGTTCCCTGGACTATATATCAAAAACTCCTACGGATCCGGACGCATCATGCGCTTCGAGAACTCCGCCATATACCTCTACCTCTCATACAAGCAGACCCTCTCATCTGGAAGAGACTCCACAATCAAGGTGATCGACACATTCCTCGCCATCACGCCCGAGGTCGTGCTCAACAACCGCTTTGCACAGCAGCTGAGCCCATCTGTGGTAAGCCTCGCCCAGCAGAAACCCATTGTGGTAGGTCCGATCGGCTACGACACACAGATACAGCTACCTATCAAGCAAATAGTGGAAAGCTACCGCTCGCAGGCCGGCAATAATAATGTGGTCAACAACCTCACACTCCACATCCCCGTGTCAGAGATCGCCAACGAATATGGCATCGATCCGCCGGCCAACATACTCCTCGTGAAGAAAGACAAGCACAACGAGTTTTTCGAAAACAACAATCTCACCGACAACGCAACATCTTTCTATGCCACATACAGCCCGACAACGAAGATGTACAGCTTCACCAACATGAGGCAGTTTGTAATCGACGCAATCAATAAGGATAAAGAAGGTACACTCACCGATGCCGACGGCGAATACATACTCACGCCTATCAACCTCGTCACCGAGACTGTATCAAACGGCTACTACTCGACATCTGAGATCGTGATAGCCATCACACCATACGTCGATACCCCGGCCATGGCTCAGTTTGACCTCGACAAATCACACGTATTCCTCACTTTCTCCAAACAGACCATGCGCTGATTCTGTCAGGCTTCAACCCAGAAGCCCCCATGAAGCACTTTGGGATTCCGATGTGCTTCACCCCACATACTATCGACAACCCATTTTCACAGGCTTTCCACGGCAATCCATGGTAAGCCTTTGTTTTCCTAATAATCACCCTAAAACAATCATCCATGAGCACTTCCAATATCAAAACGCGACTGATATGGCTCATTGCAATCATTGCACTAATGAGCCTACCGGGCATCATCGCCGTCAACACACAATTATCTTCTGAAGAAAAACAGGAGCTCCACGACAAGATGATCACCAGCCCCATCAGCGACATATCGACAGATCTCTCCTCGCCCGAAATGCCACAAATGATAGTGACATTACTGATATTCGCATGCATAGCGGGCGCAACCCTCTACAGCTATCTCTCCATGGGAAGCACATACAAACGCATCGCCGACCGATTCACCGACTATGACTCCAACAACTACACCCATATCGACCGCGAGCCGCGCTACGAAGCATGGAAAAAACGCAATCTGAGTCATCCGCTGCGACAGTTCATCCCCGTAATCGCCGCATGCATCATATTGCAGCTATGGATCATATTCACCCCATCACCCGACAATGCCATTGATGCCATAACTCCATCTGTCGACACCCAGGGATGGATCATCACCACCCTTGCCGGACTGATCATCCCTGCCATCGTCATCACACAGTTTTTCCTGCTATACCGCTACTGGACCTACAACGATCTTGACGAGGCGTGGCAACCATACACCATCGTAGCCATAGTGATCATAGTAAATATTCAGCTTCTGTTCATCATCGCACAGGCATATACCGCATGGATTATCCTGTTGGCAGGAGCCATCCTACCAGCGATTATATTTGCAGCGTGGCCACAGAGCACCTACGATGAGTGGCTAATCACCAACAAAGCTAAAGATCGCGAAATCAGGGCCAAGGAAGCACTCCTCACGTCAATCACCCCCGACTATGGATCAGGCTCATCATCCTCTGCAAGCGCTTCAGATCCCCTCGGCGTCCGTCGCCGCGAAGAAGAGAGGCGTCAACGCCGACAGGAGCGCGAACGCCGTGCAGCCGAAGAGCGTCGCCGTCGCAAAGAGCGGGAACTTGAATATGCCACAATGTACGATTGTGCCTACTACAACCACGGCCTCGGCAAAGAAGGCTGCTCATTCGGAGGTCTCCACGGCTCTGTCACCGACTCTTGTCAATACGAAATGTCACCCGGCTCCTGCCCACACTTCTGCAAACGCTGACATCCCCAAATCTTGCGGAACCCTCCGAGTGCTCAGAAATCTCGGTGGGTTCCGACGACCCACCTTTTGCAACTGACCCAGATCTCGGAGGGCTTTTTAACTATGAGCCCTCCGACGACTCCGTGATCTATTGATTGCTGCAAACAAAAAAGCGG
>CANPDS010000162.1 GCA_947573015.1 uncultured Muribaculum sp. | reverse complement strand
GACAGAAATCTGTACAGAATCGTATTAGTAATAATAGCCCTACCGCAGCCGGTGAGGGATGATGGGAAGGAGAGAGGCAGAAGAGGAGGAGGTCATAGATTCATCTGATGAGGAGCAGAGATAGAGCGATTTTACCGGTTGCTTTGAGATTGTTTAAAGACAACCGAAAAAGAGCGGGCCGGCATTCCGACGGCATGTCACACACAATGCCGGCCCGGATCTAAACTGATGTCAGATATGGATTATTTAAGTTCCAGCTCCTGCACACGCTATGCCCAGGAGTGCATGTTGACACTGAAGTTGATAAACGATTCGTTCTCGTCGTCAGTAGTTGTCTTAGGATCTGGCACGGTAGATGTTCCGAGCGCTTTAACGCCAGTTACAGAAAGTTCATACCAGTTGTTGCGTACCACACCATAGCGGCCAAGATATTTGCCGGAGGGATCAACATCGCCGTAAGTATCATCACCGACAGACCAAGGTGTATATGTATCGCCGAAGTGCTGTATACGTGCCACATAATAGCATGCGCCACCCTTATATGTGTCGAGTGAGCCGATCGCGGCAACCTCTTTGCCTGTAAGGTTTTCCCCATCGTAAGTCACATCAGAAATCTGAAGTTCATACACGCCGGCATTGGCTTTCATATCATCGAGAGATACGGAATATTTGTCGCTGCTGTCCTTCCCGTCCACACAAGCCACTGCCTGCGAAATGATGAGATTTACCAAATCCTGATCCTTGTACATCTTTGATGACGATCCTACGGTGAAGAATGTCTCGCCATCTCCGACAGTAGCCTCAAATACCACACGTGTGGTCTGATTCTGATTCATATTAGCCACATTGAATGTATTCTCAAGGCAATATGCAGGTTCTGTGATATCTACATCAGGAAGGGTATTGAGATTATCGAAATCAGCAGAATACTCGCTGTAATTAGGATCCACTGCCCAATATATACGGTTGGAAGTTGCGCTATAGAAGCGTGAGCTGTTGGTAAGAGCCGCCCATTTATCATAATTGCTGATGTTACGCACAAGATATGTCTTTGTATTGGTGACTCCGAGACCCCACTTGGCCACATTGATCTTTACATCCGTGTCCTTGATATTAAGATTTGATGCCACGGAAACAGTCACTTTTGCTACACCACGCTCCACATAGATATCAGTAGCCGGCTTGGCACTCGCCTCAGCTGCGGTATTGAAAATTTTAGTGGCATCGAGCTTTACAAGAGTCTGGGGAACGCCCTTGTTATAAAGAGGTGCGTTCACCATATAGAATCCCTTTTCCGAGCGCATTGAATATGTGCTGTTGGCCGATGTTGTCAGATCATTGAATGTCTTGTCGGTTGTAAAGTGGGCCAATGCATCGGGATCATTAAGCACAATCATCATCCACAGTCCTTTGGCAGCATCAGCCTGAGTCTCACTGATTTGCTGTACAGTCTGTGCAGTAGATGTGATATTGTCAGTAGTAGTGCCGCTAATATTCCACGGTTTAAGATTATCAATAGGATATACTCCTGAAATAGTAGCACCACTTTCAGTGGCTCCCTTGAATACTACCAGATGGGCGCATGTTACTGCATATTCGGATTGATCACCGTCGTCAAACTGATCATTCTCCTGACCGGCACGTGCAATGCCTGCGTTGACTGTCGGAAGATTGATGGAAATGTTGACATAGCTGTTGCCTGTAGATGTAGAGTTGTCAGCACCGGGAGCAGCCTGAGGCATGTCATCACTGCTACAGCCTACGAGCATCATTGCGGACATGACCGCAGCAAAAAAACTTTTGTAGTACATAGAAATGTTAATTTAAAATAGAGATTATAAGACTTTAAAACTATCTTTCGTCATTGTGTGATATCAAAAAGATGCAAGAATAGAGATAAGGTATCAGATGCAATACGGACGCATACTGTCATTGCTCCTCGATACGCTCAATGGCGGCATGCACCTCCGAGGCCTGAGGCAGACTATCAGCCTTGGCCACATAGCGGCGTGCAGACACCGTGTCACCACGGTTGACAGCAGCGACAGCAGCATTTAGATTGGCAACGGCATCGTCGGGAAACATCCTGACAGCAACCTCAAACACCTCGTTAAACTCATCGCTTCCTGCCGGATAGGACTGCGCTACCATATACATCTCGTGAAGGCTGAGTTTACGTGGGTCCTTGCGCAACATCTCGCGTGCCTCCTCCAGATTGAATGGCCGCACGGTGTACTCTACCTCATAATCAGAGTGTCGCAGTGCCGGATACACATCTTTCAGAAGGAATGCATAGTCGGATGGATACTCGCGCCTCATACGGGCATCCTTCGCATCCGGTTCCATATTAGAATCTATAAGAGCGAGCAATCCATCGCGCGAAGTTAGGTGTGTCGAATCGACATACTCGCGCAGGCCGGCCCAGTCTTCCGGAGTCGACTCTACAGTCATAGCCACATCGTCAAGTCCGGCAAGAGCCTTTACATAGTCGGCAAGAGTGCGGGCACGTCCCGAGGCAAGACGTGTATTGTTGGCATACGAACCCTCCGGAGAAGCATAGCCATGTATGCCTACCCGTGTTATCTCAAGATCACTGTTCTCAAGTACAAGACGTATTGTAGCCAATATCTTACCCAATTCCTGTGTGTTACGGCGGTAATCAGGATGAAGCTCGGTGCGGTTTACCGGAAAATCGATGAAGGCACGGCCTTTTTCAGCACGATGTTTCACGGCTTCTACCTCCGGAGTGAGATAGCATTCGAGCACCACAGGTTCAGGCTCAGGTGTGGGGGCAATCGCCAGCAGAGGCACACGCTCTCGGCTCATTATCTCTCCGCATCCGCAAAGATCGTCGGTAAGATAGAGCATGGAATTGTCCATCCATGGCTCATATGATACCGACGATGCATAGTCAATGCTCTGTGGCTTACCGTTGTCGCGTTGCAATTCAATGCCTTTAAAGCCATGATCTGCCCGCGAATGCAATATATGCTGTCGGTGCCCGGTGAGCATGACAGGAGTAAACGTGGCTGTATCGCCACTCTCCGTACCTATAAGAAGGGGTGTGTAGATTACTTTTAGGTTAGTATTAACTTTGACTCTGTCAAAGTTAATCGCCATGGCGATGTGAAAACGGTCGGTCGCAACGCCTGCCTTAATTGAATCAAGCAGAGGAGTCCCGGTCACACCATCAGCAACCGAAGCGAAAGCCGTACATGGCATCACCGCTGCCATAGTCATAATTATTGATCCTAATCTATTCATGGCCACATACATTTTCAGAAAGCATATATAACACTGACGGCCAATTTCGTAGGACCGACATAATTGCGATGGCCTTTCTTAAGGCATCGGGCACAGTTGCCATATAGCCGATAAGGACTATAAGCATATCCGAGACCTACTTCCCCCTCTACACTCCAATGGCGTGATATCACCCATTGATAGCCATAGGCTATGCCCGCACCGATAAACCAACCCTCGTAATGACGGCTTTCCTTAGTATCGGCAAATGTCTTGAACGGGAATCTGATATTCCGGAAATTGTATTCGCCGCCAAACAGATGGACAGCAAAAAAATGTCCATTAAAACGCTCACATAGCCAGTAGCGAAGTTCTGGCTGCACAAGCCAATGTCGCCAACTACGGTCATTGACTGTCCACCCGTTAAGGTTCCCACTGATGTCGATGGTCCAACGAGCTGCCAACCCTACCTCAACACCCAGATCAGGTGATAACGTAGCATCGTACAGTAGATTGGTTTTCAGAGCCACATCGTCACGTGCTGCTACATCATTTAGTATCAGCGATGACAACACAGCCAAGAGACTTATCATGCACTTTAATCTCATGGTGCTGTTACATTAGGTTAGAAGGTTAAGAACATCTTAGCGACAGAAAACCATACACATGCAGGCGCATCTGTCACAACCTCAATTCTTCTTAAGCCAAACTATCTTTAAACTATCTTTATAATCAATCTACAGAGCATACTTCAATTCCGATCGTGAATTGACGCACCTCTGCAGCAAGGTTAATATTTCACAAAATTCGTAAGCTGATAAAGAGTATAGGACTATTTTTCTTTTATTGTCAATTGTCCTGCTTCATCGCTAAATTATCTATCTTTATTTTAGAATCAGCTGCAAAATTAGTCAATTTTTAATATCTCCAAAATTTTTTAACAAAATATTATCTGTTAAATTTAATTTTTCAATTTCTTCGCCATCTACCCCCACCCAATGCGCCATAAAAGCAAATCCATACATCACATTACCATACTATTATACACACGCCATCAAACTGAAAAAATTTGGACATTATATAAGAATAGGTTATCTTTGTGCTCATTATACTACTTGAATTATAGCGTAATGAAAGTAAAGATACACCGCGAGGGACTTAATATACTCATCATACTCCTCCTTATCTTGCTGGTAATCAACATACCGGCATGGCTTTTCATTCGCCCTGCCGCTATCCCGGCCACATTTACCGGTGTTTCGGCCATAATCTATCTGCTCGTACTGAATTTCTTCCGCTCACCACGCCGACAGTTCAAAGGCGACCGCGACAATGTGGTTGTAGCCTCTGCCGATGGAAAAGTCGTGGCTCTTGAAGAAACATTCGAAGATGAATTCCTGCATTGCCGGTGCATACAGCTGTCCGTGTTCATGTCCGTACTGAATGTCCATGCCAACTGGTTTCCTGTAGATGGCGAGGTGCTCTATGTAAAGCACCATTCGGGACGTTTCCTTTCGGCCTATCTTCCGAAATCGAGCACAGAAAACGAACGCAGCACCGTAGCTATCCGCAGCACATCCGGCTCTGTCATATTAATGCGTCAGGTAGCAGGAGCTCTGGCTCGACGTATTGTCACCTATGCCCGTCCCGGTGAAGTCGCCTCTATCGACAATCATATGGGCTTCATCAAATTCGGGTCAAGAGTAGATCTATATCTGCCTCTCGGCACCGAGATTCTGGTAAAACTTGGCGATACGACTACAGGTGGCATCACCCCCGTAGCCCGATTGCAGTAAGCCGGTGCCACCGAAGCGGATGCACCACGCCAATAAAGCTCCATAACCAACTCCAAGAACCTATCAAGCTATAACGCATGTTACGCAAAATCATAGCTCAAATTCCCAATACCATAACCTGTCTGAGTCTTTTTTTCGGCTCTCTGGCCATAATCTCCTCATTTCATTTCTACACTCAGCTATGGGGACTGCCATGCTATCAATGGGCTTTTATCTGTATAGCGATATCGGCAGTCTGCGACTTCTTCGACGGTGCATCAGCAAGAATGCTCCATGCCTATTCCAATCTTGGCAAAGAGCTCGACTCTCTGAGCGATCTGGTGAGCTTCGGTGTGGCACCCGGAATGCTTGTGTATAATCTCATGGCACTTCAGGACGGACCACAATGGATGCCGTTCATCGCCATTTTCATTCCACTTATGGGTGAGCTACGCTTGGCACGCTTCAATATCGACGACCGCCAGACTACATCATTTTTGGGAATGCCCATACCGGCCAATGCCATATTTTGGATTGGTGCAATCGCATGGATGACATCCCACACCTACATTGGCCACTGGCCCATGGCAGTTCTTATCATCATCATGTCGCTGCTGATGGTGGCCACCGGCATGAAAATGTTCTCGCTTAAGTTCAAGAATTTTAATTTTAAGGAAAATCTTCGCCGCTACGTAATCATTCTCGCCGCTGTGTTGTTTGTAATATTGGAGGGAGTACCCGGTCTAGGATGGACCATCATCTTCTACATCATCCTTTCTCTGCTGCCATCCCGCAACTGACGTACCGCTCCACCAAGTTTCGTGTCTGACTTATGATATTATTCAAATTCTTACTTCTGGCTCTGCTGGTCTTTGTGCTATTCCCGGTAATCCGTCTGGGAGCGGCTCTCTTCCGGGCATACCGTCATGTGAAGGGACAAGCTGCGGCATTCGGAGGGTATGGCAATGGTGCCGACACTACTTCCGGCTCTGGCACTTACACCTCCAAAGGTCGCCGGCGTCGCAAAGCGGTGCGCAAGGTATTCCATCCCGATGAGGGTGAGTACGTGCGCTTCGAGGAAGTGGAAGTGAATATATCGGAAGAGCAGGAGCGCCGTCGCCGCTATGAAAGCACGTCTTTCCGCATGGAAGAGCAGGTGAGCGATG